>CAZADK010000062.1:0-12312 GCA_964483855.1 uncultured Rhodoferax sp. | reverse complement strand
GGTCGCTGGGATCGGACGGTTTCAGAGCTTCGCGGAGCCCAGACCCATGCCGCCATCGACGTCGATGACGGCGCCGGTGGTCCAGCTCGCATGCATCAGGTATTCCATGGCCTGCGCGATGTCCTCGGGTTCGCCGATGCGCCCGATCGGGTGCATGTGCGCCAGCTTGTAGAAAAATGCCTTGGCTTCTTTCGGATCCTGGCCAGTGACGGCGGCGTTGATCTCGGTTGCCACGGCACCGGGGATGACGCAGTTGACGCGCACCTTGCGCGGCCCGAGTTCGGCCGCCAGCACGCGCGACATGTTCTGCACGGCGCCCTTGGACGCGGCATAGGCCAGGCGGCCCGCGAGCGCCAGGCGCGTATGCACCGAGCCGATGAAGATCACGCAGCCATGGCTTGCCTCCAGTGCCGGTAGCGCGAGCTGGGTCAGCATCAGTGGCGCCGCCACATTGCTGTGCAGCACCTGCATCAGGGTCGCTTCGTCCTGTTCCGGCAGTCCACCATGGTGTGTGATGCCGGCATTGTTGACCAGCGTGTCGAGTCGGCCACCACCATGGGCAAGCGCGGCCTCCACCATCGCCTGCCGGTCGCGCGCCAGCGTCACGTCGCCGACCACGCATGCACAGGCCGGCCCGATCGCATCGGCCACTTCACGCAACCGGTTTTCGCGCCGGCCACTGATCGTGACCCGCGCGCCGCGCGCGGCGAAGTAGGCAGCGCATCCGGCGCCAATGCCGGTACCGCCGCCGGTGATCAGAATGGACTTGTCCTGCAAGGTGTTCATGTCTGTTCCAGTGCAAGGTTGGGATCGGGCGGCGCGTGAACGCGATACAGGTGCATGCACCTGGCTTCAGTCGCGCGGAATTTGGGCCAGCAGGCTGTGCACCAGACCTCCGTCGACACCCAGATCCTGCCCGTGCACATAGGCTGCGGCGTCGGAGGCAAGAAACATCACGGCAGCCGCGATGTCTTGCGGCTCGCCCAGGCGGCGCAGCGGTACGGCCTTGGTGCGCAGCTCGCGGGTGCGCGCATTCGCAAACACAGCCGTGCTCATGCCGCCATCGACGAAACCCGGTGACACGGAGTTGACCCGCACGCCAAACGGGCCCAGTTCCAGCGCCAGTAGCTGCGTCATCGTGACCAGACCACCCTTGGCTGCTGCATAGGCATTGGTGCCCAGGCTGGGTGTGATGGCGTTGATCGACGAGATGTTCACGATGTTGCCCCGGCCGCGATCGCGCATCAGACGCCCCACCGCACGCGAAAGGATGTAGACACCGACCAGATCGACCTCGAGCACACGGCGGAAGTCCTGCACGCTGATGTCGACCAGATGGCCGAACTTCACGATACCGGCGTTATTGACCAGCAAGTCCGGCGTGGCAGCCAAAGTGGCCAGCGCGGCATCGACGGCCACTTCGTCGGTGACATCGCAGGGCAGGGCGATGGCGTTGCCCAGTTCGGTGGCCATTGCCCGCGCGGCATCACCGTTGGCGTCCATGATGGCGACCCGGTATCCGCCAGCGCTGGCAGCGCGGGCAATGGCCGCGCCGATGCCGCCGCCACCGCCGGTGATGAGCGCGATGCGCTCGGTCATCAATCGGCCCCCTGGCTGCCCATCGGCTGTCTGCCGCGTGCCCGAGGCACGATCTCCTGGGACAAGACCGGGGAGCCGGATGCGGCGTCGCACAAAATCGGCACGCCAGGCCTGTTCGCCGGTGTGCCGGTCCCGTCGATCAGGTTGACGTTCTGAATCAAGCGTTGTGCGGGCTCCATGGTGGCTCGTGCTCCAGCGTTGCGCTTCACACAGAAACAATGTTTCCGTGGGAGTTTAGTTGAGGAAATTTCAGAAACTTGGTTTCAATTTTCGAAATTCTATTGCACAATGCGCCCGAGCTGCCAGCGGGTTTTCCCGCTCCTGGGCCTGTTTCCGGTTCAGCGCTGGATCAGTGGCGCAACAGTCAGTTGGGGCATCGCCCTTGGGCGTAGCCCCTGGAGCAGGAGAGAAAAATGGCACAGGCCAATTACGTACAGCAGCAGATTTCGCACGTGGAGATCTCGCCCGTGGTGGCTCGTTCGCGCGACGAATCGGGCAAGGTCAAGGGCTTCACCTGTCCGTACCTTGCTCGGCGCTTCCGTGCGGGAGGCGGGCTGAACGCAGTGGCCGTCCGGCGCAAGTCCGGCGATGTCGACAAGGGCTACTTGCGGCATCAGGGAATTGCCGTGCCAAGCGGCCCGCACCAGCGCATGGCCGCAAACACTTGGGGCAACGACCCGAACGGCAACGACCAGCTCAGCATATTTGGCGGAGCCTCTCCTGGCCCGGGCTCCACGCTCTAACCTGCCATGACATTGGCCAACCTCGCCGCACGACTTGCCGCTGCGCCACCGTGCTGAGCCATCCGACAAACATGCCGGCTGCTTACACCCTGCAATCGAACGCCCCGATGGAGGTCGGCCTGGGTTGCCGCGACTTGGTCGCAATGCGCCGCTTCTACGAGCAGGCGCTCGGGCTGCAGTTCGTCAGCGAGGCCAGGGTTCCCGCGCCGTCGGCGCAGCAGATCCGGTTGAGCAGTGCTGCGGTCACGGTCGTGCGACTGCAATCGCCGTGCGGCGCGCGGATCAAGCTGGTCGGGCTGGACGCGCCGCCGGTGCCGGTCGCGCGCGGGAGCGGGCATGTGTTTGATGCGGCCCAGGTGGTCTACCTGACGTTCATGGTCGAAGACATCGAGCCGCTGCTGCAGCGTCTGCTCGCCGCAGGAGCTACCGGGCTGGCCGATGACGCGCTGGTCCAGCACCGGCCCGGCGTGTCCCTGGTGTTCCTGCGCGACCCGGAGGGTCATGTCCTGGAACTCGTGCGGTATGACGATGTGGCGGCATACCGGTCCGATCTGCACCACCACCAAACCGAAAAAGGAGTCTAGTCATGGCTATCCCCACACGTGTGCCGCCCGCTGCCGATCGCAGTCTGGAGAGCCGCCTTGCCGCCGTGGAAGACCAGCTCGCGATCCGCGACCTGACGGCGCGCTACAACTTCGCCATGGACAACCGGGACCTGGCTTCGGCCAGACTGTTGTTCACCGAGAATGCATCGTTCGGCTCCAAGGACGGTGCGATGCGGGCGACCGGCATCGAGGCCATCGTCAAGCAGTTCGAGGCGCGGTTCAGCGTGCTGGGTGCGACCAACCATTTTGCGCATGACCATGTGATCTGGTTCGAGAACGGCACCAGGGCCCACGGCCAGTTGTCGGTGCATGCAGAAGTCTGGCGCAAGGAGCAACCGATGGTGACGGCTCTGCGCTACGATGACGTCTACGAGAAGCACGGCAGCCTGTGGTTGTTTGCCGAGCGGCTGTTGTCCTTTTTCTATTACCTCAACATCAAGGACTATGCTGCGGCCATGGGCCGGCTCGAGCGCAACATGGCCTCCGACACGCCGGTTGCCGCGGACTACCCCGAGCGGCTTCCGACCTACGTGGAGATGCGCCCGGGCCATGGGAAAGCAACAACCTGAAGGAGACCCGCGCGCGTCAAGAAAATCGCCGTTCCGATTTCCCGTGAGCCTTGAATTCCTGCCAGCTAGCCTGGTTGCTCACCTGCAAGCGCAGGCGGATGAATCCATCACCATCAAGCGCCACTGGCGCAACCGTTTTTCAACAAGGAGACAGACATGAAGATCAGATCCACGATGCTGGCGATTTTTGCCGCGGGCGCGATGCTCGGTTCGCAGCATGCGACAGCCGCCGAATACACGATCTCATCGATCAAGGCGCTGACCGGGCCGCTGGCCTTCGTCGGCGTGCCCGAGGCCAATGCGGCCAAGATGGCCATTGACGAGCTCAATGCCGCCAACTATCTCGGCGCCGGCAACTCACTCAAGCTGATCTCCAGCGACGACCAGAACGACCGTGCGCAGATCACCACGCTGCTCACACGCGCGGCGCGGGTCGACAATGCGCTGATCGTGCTTGGCGGCGCCAACAGTGTGCTGATGATCGCGATCGCTCCGCTGCTCAACGACTTGCAGATACCGATGTTTTCCACGGCACAGACTTCGGCGCCGATCGCAGTCTCGAAGTGGTATCTCAAGGTCACTGCGTCGTCGCAGGTCCAGGTGGCCCCGCTGGCGCAATACGCTGTCGACAAGGTCAAGCCCAAGCGGCTGGCGGCGATCTGGGGCCGCGACAACGACGGTCACATCAACAACATGAAGGCGTTCATGGGCCCGCTGGCCGAGAAAGGCATCAAACCCATCGCCGAGGAGACCATCCTGATCTCGGACAGCGATTTCGGCGCACTGTCCACCAAGATCGCTGCCGCCAAGCCGGATGCGATCTGGCTCGGTTCCAACGCTGCGCAAGCGGCGAACCTGGTGATCCAGCTCAAGCAGGCAGGCGTGGCATCCGATGTGGTGCTGTTCGGCACGGCCGGGCTGGGGGTCGATTACCTGAAGATCGGTGGCAAGGCGGTGGACAACACCTATTTCTCGATCGACTTCAACGACCAGTCGACTGCACCGTTGAATGCCAAGTTCCGCGAGAACTACAAGCGGCTGTACAACACCGAACCGGACAACTGGGCGGCCGTAGGTTATTCCGAGGCCTTGTTGGCGGCACGCGCAATCAAGGACTCCATGCCCAACCCGACACGCGAGAAAGTGCTGGATGCGATCATGAAGCTGCGTGACGCAGATGTCGTGCTCGGTGGCGGCAAGTGGACGCAAAAGCCCGACCGGATTCCGGACTACGGCCCGGCCGTGATGGTGATTCGCAACGGCAAGCCGGTGCCAGCGAACTGATCTGCGGTCGCCGCACTGAACCGGACTGGTGCGTATCCGACTCGTCGGGTACGGCGCCGGTTGCGGCTTCCTGTCCTTTCACGGCGCAGCCGCGCCATTCCAACCTTAGGGTCTTCGCATGATCGCCCAGCAACTCGTCAACGGACTCGTCACCGGCTCGGTGTACGCGCTGTTTGCGCTCGGATTCACGCTCATCTTCGGCACCTTCAAGATCTTGAATCTTGCGCATGCCGGGGTGTTCATGTCCGGCGCCTTCATCGGTTATTTCGCGGTGCTGTACGGCCTGCCGTTGTGGCTGGCACTGGTGCTGGCCATGGTCGGCGCAGGGCTGGTGTCGTACCTTGTCGAACTAACCGCCTTTGCCACCATCCGCGGCAGCGGGCAGATCGAGTTTGGCGCGCTGATCTCCTCGATCGGCGCCAACCTGTGCCTGATGAGCGTCGCGCAGCAACTCTCCAATACCAAGGTGCTCCGGTTTCCATTCGGCACCTTCCCGGTCAGGTTCTATGAGATCGGACCGGTGCGATTCTCGTTCCTGCAGATCATCATTCTGCTCGTCGTGATGGTGCTCCTGGCAGCGATGATGCTGTACCTGTACAAGACCACATTCGGACGCCAGATCCGGGCCGTCAGTGGCAATGAACGCGTCGCATCCCTGCTCGGCGTGAATCCGGCCCTGGTGTACTTCCAGACGTTCTTCATTTCCGGAGCGCTCGCGGGTGTGGCTGGCATCCTGATCGGGCTTTCGTTCAATTCGATCCACTTCTACATGGGCGAGCCCTATCTGCTCAAGGCCTTCGTGGTCGTGGTGCTGGGCGGGCTTGGCAGCGTGCACGGTGCCGTGGTCGCAGGCATGCTGCTGGGCATCTTTCAGAACCTCGCGGTCGCATACCTGCCCTCGGCGCTGACCGACACCATCATTTATTCCCTGTTGTTCGTCGTGTTGCTGGTCAAGCCCAGTGGGCTGTTCGGTAGCGAAGGTGTTCAGGTGGGAGTGGCACGGCGATGATGAATCTTGTCTACACCTATCAGCCGCTGTTCGACTATTTCCTGCTTGCGATCGGATATGCGTACAGCCAGCAGATGGTCCTGCGCGCTGGCGTGTTCTCCATCGGTTCGGCCGGTTTTGCCTGTATTGGTGCCTACGGCGTAGCCATCCTGGTCCGGGACCATGGCATGTATCCGCTGCTGGCCCTGGCCATTGCCGCGGCGATTGGCTGCGTCGGTGGCTTCCTGCTGTCGATACCGCTGGCGCGGCTGCGTGGCGTGTTCCAGGCCATCGCCACGCTGGCCTTTGTGCAGATCATCGTGTCCCTGGCCCTGTATTTCGATGAGCTGACAGGGGGACCCCAGGGTTTCAACAACATTCCGAAGCAGGTGCAGACCTGGCACTTGGTGCTGGCGGTCGTTGTCACGGTCTATTTCATGTACGTGATCAGCCGATCGTCCATCGGCCGTGCCTTCGACGCATTGCGCCAGGATGAGACCGTTGGCGCGACGCTTGGCATATCGATCCGCAAATACCACATGATCGCCTTCGTCCTTAGCGGTGCCCTGGCAGGGTTCTTCGGCGGCATGCAAAGCTTGTACAGCTACAGCATCGAGCCCGAGATGTTCGGCTTCGCCTTCCTGGTGGCGGCTCTGACCTACATCATCCTGGGCGGACGCGGCACTGTCACCGGGCCGATCATCGGAGCGGCCATCATGTCGTTGTTGCCGGAGCTGGCGCGTCCGCTGGCCGAGAACCGGCAGTTCTTCCAGGGTGTCTTGATGATGGTGATGGTGGCCTTCATGCCGCATGGCGTGTTCGACGGTCTGGTTCTTTACCTGCGCAAGAGGCGTGCTGCCGCACGCGACAAGAACTTCAAGGAGGCAAACCATGCCGGCGCTGGTTCTTGACAAGGTCTCCAAGCGTTTTGGTGGCCTGCTGGCGGTCTCCGACGTCAACATGGAAGTCCCCCCTGGCCGGATCACTGGCCTGATTGGTCCCAACGGCGCCGGCAAGACGACGGTCGTCAACATGATCACCGGGTTGCTGAAACTGACGACTGGCAGCATCAAGCTAGGCGATCGTGACATCACGACGGCAGAGGCCCACGAGGTGGCCCATGCCGGCGTGTCGCGCACATTCCAGAACATCCGTCTGCTGCCAGAGGCGACGGTGCTGGAAAACGTCGTGATCGGTTTCCATGTGCATGTGAAGTCGTCGTTGCTGGCCCAGTTGATCGGCCTGCCGTCGTCATTGCGCGAAACGCCGCAGCTGTTCGAGCGTGGCTGGGAACTGCTGAAGCGCTTCGGCATGCAGCGTTTTGCCGACCATCCGGCGGGCGGATTGGCCTACGGCCACCAACGCCGCGTGGAGATGATGCGTGCCGTTGCAACCGGGCCCCAGATTTTGCTACTCGACGAACCGGTCGCAGGCATGAACGATGTCGAGGCGTCCGAACTGGGTGATGTCTTCAACGAACTGGCGGCCAGTGGCATCGGCTTGCTGCTGATCGAACACAACATCCGATTCGTCAACCAGTTGTGCCAGCAGGTGTATGTGCTCGATTCCGGCGCCATGATCGCCTCCGGTGCGCCGAAGGACGTCATGCACAACCCGGCGGTCGTGGCCGCCTACCTGGGTGGCAAGAAATGATGATGCTCGAAATCAAGGATCTTGCCGCTGCCTATTCCGGCATCCAAGCGCTTCGCGGTGTTGACCTGCATATCGAGGCGGGCGAGATGGTGGCCCTGATAGGCGCCAATGGCGCGGGCAAGTCGACGCTGCTCAATTGCCTGTCCGGCACGGTACGCCCGCGCCGGGGTTCCATTCGCTTCGAAGGCCGGGAAATTGCGGGCGTCAGGCCGCATCGGGTTGCGCGCCAGGGTTTGCTGCAAGTGCCCGAGGGCCGCCAGATCCTGGTCGAACTGACGGTCGAGGAAAACCTGCTGCTGGGCGAACTGGCGCGGGGTTCGCGCTCATCCCCGTACGGTTTGCGGGAAGTATTCGGATTGTTTCCGATACTGGAGGAACGCCGGGCGCAACGTGGCGGAACCCTGTCGGGTGGGCAACAACAGATGCTCGCGATCAGCCGTGCGCTGATGGGTGGGCCGCGCCTGTTGCTGCTAGACGAGCCCAGCCTGGGTCTGTCGCCGCTGATCACCGACCAGGTGTTCGAGGCCTTGGCCAGCCTCAACCAGTCCGGGCTCACGATCCTCTTGGTGGAGCAGAACGCCAATCGGGCGCTGCAGGCGACCAGCCGGGCCTACCTGCTGGAACACGGAGAGCTGGCGTTCCAGGGCAGGAGTTCCGACCTGATCAACGACGAGAAGGTGATCGCGCACTACCTCGGACATCTGCCGAGCTGACGCGCCGGCCCTTTTGCACTAGAGAGACACCCATGCCATCAACCAGCACCACCGCAACCGATCTGGTCGCCGATTTCACGGCACTGGTCAATGGTGATCCCACGCTTGACCGGCACGCCGTCTTCGAGCGATTGCGCCACGAACTTCCGATCTTTCGCAGCGATCGACTCGACGCCTGGGTCGTATCGCGTCACCACGACGTCAAGCAGGTGCTCAATGGCGCGGAGCAGTTCCAGCCGCCGCAGGCTGGCGCGGGTGCATCGGCGTTCGGGCGCTCTTTCATGCAGATGAGTGGCCGTGAACACGGCAAGAAGGTGGGAATCGTCGCGCGGGAGATGCGCAGCCAGCGCGCCATGCGCGAACGCCTGACCGGCCTGGTGCAGGAAATCGCGGTGCGCCAGGCAGACGGACTGGTCATGGGTACGCCAATGAACCTGCGCGAGCAATACGCGACCTGGGTCCCGCTGCTGGCAATTGCCGCGTTGACCGACCTGCCACAGGCAGCACGTTTTCGCGACTGGTACCGCACCATCGTGGCGGGCGGCTCGTCCAGCATCACCAACCCGGGCGCCCGGCAAGCGGCCCTGCAGGCGCGGGACGAGGTCCGCGTGTTCCTGGAGCCGATCATCGAAGAGCGGCGCCGCGCGCCGGGCAAGGACCTGCTGTCCGACCTCGTCATTGCCGAATACGACGGCGCGCCGATACCACACGAGGAGATTGTCTCCAACGTGATCTTCCTGCTGGCCGCCGGTGTCGAGACGACCGAGCGGGTGCTGACCAGCGTGTTGCGCCATGTGGCGCTGGACGCGCAGGAATGGGCCTGGCTCAAGGAACACTACACCGATGCGCAGGCCCTGGCCGCCTTCAGCGCGGAGGCGCTGCGCCTGTATCCGCCGGTCAGCGCATTCGTGCGGACCGTGGTGCAGGAGGCGGAACTGGCCGGGGTGACAGTTCGCCCGGGTGAGAAAGTGGTGTCGATCAGCGCATCGGGCAATTGCGACGAGAACCATTTTGCCGACCCGCTGCGCTTTGACCACGACCGCTTCAAGGACAACAGCGAACGGCAATTCACGGTGGGTGGCGACATCCTGAGTTTTGGCGATGGCATCCACCATTGTGTTGGTTCGCGCCTGGCCAAGGTGGAGATGGCGCATGCGCTGGCAGAGTTCCTGCGCCGGGTCGCACGCATCGAACCGGTGGGTGAGTTGCCGCCCGGCGAAGGATTCATCTTCCATTCGCCGCCGACGCTGCCGGTGATCTTGCATCCTGCCTGAGCGCGCCAGGCCGCAGATCAACAACTTACCGGCGGTCTGTGGGTCTGGTTGAGAAAACGGGCTACGGCCGGTGTGCCATGCCGTGACCAGCACATTGCGCCCATCGGCCGCAGTGCCGAAGACGATGGAGTGGGTGACGACGCCTTGGCGTCCGTCACTGTGGCACCGCTCAGGCGGTCAGCAAGATGGGGTAGCGAGACCAGTTGTTGCGGATCGTCGAGCGGTCGACCGTGCCGGGGTCGGCCGGATCCGGCCGCGCGCCGTGCCGCATCAGCGCCTGCGCGATCAGCGAGACCGTTCCCAGGTGGTGTTCACGGCCCGCGGCCTGTGCCCGGGGCAGGCTGCCAGCTGCCAGGGTCAGGCCGATGCAGGAGTGCATGCCGATACCGAAGGACAGGCCATAGGGACCAGCGCCGCTGGGCGCCACCCGGTGCGGGTTGTAGTCGGCCGCGTCCGTACCGAAGACCGCGGTGTCCCGGTTGGCGGACATCAGGTCGATGCTGACCATGTCTTGCGGGCCGAGATCCTGGCCCGTGGGAAGGCGCACCGGGCAGGTCGGGCGGCGGCCAGCGGTCGGGCTCGACGGGTGCAGGCGCATGCTCTCGTGGATCGCCTTTTGCAGGAACACCGGGTCCCGGGCATATCGCTGGGCGTCCTCGGGATGGCTGGCGGTCCAGGTGAAGATATCGTGCATCGCGTGCGTCAGCGTGTGGATGGAGGTGAACGCGCCCGCCAGCAGGAAAAACCCGATCTCTTTCATCAGCACGTCAGGGCTGATCGGGGTCTCGCTTTCGCTGCGCAGCAGTTCGACCAGCACGTCTCGGGGCAGCACCTCCTCGCCGATGGCACCGCTTGCGTGTTGCGCCAGAAGCTCGCGCCGCCGCTGCCGGGAGGGCTGGAAGAAATCGCGATCAAACTCGGCCAGCGCCTGCCGGATTTCCTCCCGGATCGGCCCCCGGTCGCCTACCGCCTGGCCCAGCGTCGCGGCCTTGCCGAAGGTGCGCAGGATGCGCAGCAGCTGGGCCGTTTCCTGGGGCGAGCGTTGCGGTCGATCAACCCCGGAGAAGTCGGCGGTGAGGTTCATCATCACGCGAAAACCGAAATCGACCAGGTCGGCCTTGCCTTCGCGCAGGTAGGGCTCCAGGGTTTCACGCAGCGTCGTGGGAAAGACCTGCTTTTCGTACCACTCGAAAAAGTCGCGCCGAAATACCTTGGTCTCGATGCTGCGACGGCTGCGGTGCTCTTCGCCATGCAGATTGACCAGTACCTTGTCCATCAGGATTGCGCCTTCGTCGTACAAGGCCTGGCGCAGGTCGGTCATGCGCAGCGTGTCCTGCGCATGTTTGAAGTCGGAAATAACAACGGTTGCCATGTTTACTCCTGGTGGGCGCTGACGGTCATGCGGCGTCGAGCTCGATGATGAGTTGCTTGCGGTCCCAGTTTTCGGCCGCCTCGGCAACCATCTTGTACAACGCCGGAATGCCGTCGCCGGGCATGTAGACCTCCATCATGTGGCCCAGCATCGGCCGCGTGTCGATGAAGGACGCGCCACGCCCACCTGCGGTGCGGATCTCGCTGGCCACCGGATAGCCCAGCGCAGCGTAGTGGGCAAGCAACTGATCGTAGTCGTGCGGTATCACCGCGACATGGTGCAGGCCTTCCTGACCCGGCGCGAACATGTCGCGAAAGGCCGAGGGCGACTGGCAATGCTGCTGGACCAGTTCGACCTGTATCGGCCCGGCTTGCACATACACCGCCGACATGTCGATCTGCGCCGGTGCCCCGCGGTATCGCACATGGGGCATCGTGATGTGGCGGCGCACGAAGAACGGTCCGATGCCCCACACGCCATGCCAGCGCGCCATGGCATCGTCGATATCGTTGACCACGTAGGCGTTCTGGATCAGGCGGTGCTGGAAAATCATGGGAAGGTCCTTGCTCGGAAGTTGGAGACACCTGCTCGGTTGGGAGGCCCCCGGCTTTGCCGGGGTGGCAGCGGAAGTTTGACATTTACGCAGGTGTCCATCGCAGTAACGACCAATCGTGAGCCGCCGGCAAACGAAAGGAGAAACTGGATGGACCAGATCGAGAGCCTAAACCACACGAAATGGGAGCGCAAGTGCTACGTCGTGTTTGTACGTGGTGTTTATACCGAAGTGTCGCACGGAGACGCGATACGGACAGTTGTGAAAGCAAATGGTAGAAGTGTTTCGCGCGTTGGCGCAGGACAAGGAAAGCCGAATAATAAAAGAGGGACATCTGTTGCCCGAGCATGTGGGCATGACGACGAAGATACCGCCGAAGTACGCGGTATCCGACGAGTAAGGCCTATCGGGTGATCCACCGAATCTGGGGCTAACAGGTCGTGTCTACTTGATTGCAGATGGCCGCAGGCATATGCGGTCGGTGCTCGCGCGAAGGTCTCTGGGTGGCCAGCATCGGCAAGCGACCGCGCGGATTGACATCGGCCACTGATCGACCAATCGCAGCCTTGACCGCGCCGCTACGGGCCGGTTGATGAACCTCAGCCGCGATGGTCTCGTTTGGCTTGCGCCATACGCACCTGTGTGCCGGTGTGGCCCTGAATGCGTTTCAAGCCCGATTGTTCCAGACGCGATGTGACAACGGCTGCGCGCACATGGGGTGGGGTGGCGCCCATGCCACCGATCAATGCAGCAAACGACGCTGGCGCCTTGCGGCTGCGTGTCGGTTGTGCAGCCCGCGCAGACGTCTCGGCGCCACGCTTTTTTTCCAGAACCTCACGCAGCGTCACGGCGGCCGGTACCAGCTTGCGATTCGTGGGCCGCTTCTTTGCCGCCACCTTTCCGGTCGCGGTCGCCCCGGCCTTGGCGGCGCTTTTCGATTTCACAGTGGCCTTTTTTCC
>CAZADK010000061.1:0-12359 GCA_964483855.1 uncultured Rhodoferax sp. | reverse complement strand
GAATCTCGGTGCGCGCCGGATCGAGCACCATGGCGGCCTGCTGGTAGTAGGTCTGTGCGTTGGCCTCGATCTGCTCGCGTGTCAGCGGCGGGCGGGTGTTGTTGCGCCCCGATGGGTCGCCGATCATGCTGGTGAAGTCACCGATCAGGAAGATCACGGTATGGCCAAGATCCTGCAACTGACGCATCTTGTTGAGCACCACGGTGTGGCCGATATGGATATCGGGCGCCGTCGGGTCCAGCCCGAGCTTGATGCGCAGTGGCGTGCCCGTGGCCTGTGAGCGCGCCAGTTTGCGCACCCATTCTTCCTGGGGAATCAGCTCATCGCAGCCGCGCAGGCTGACCGCGAGTGCGGCACGAACCTCGTCGGTCACCGGAAAGTCGGCCTGGGTGGTTACATTCATGTCGCTTTTTGGCTTGCACTTCAAAGGTGCGTCGATACAATACCGGCTTCTCTTGGCGCTCGATTCTATGGCGCACCAAGAACAATACAGCGGTGGTGCTCGGTCGCCGCTGACAACACAACACGTTGGGAAACCCGAATTGACACATGGAATCATTGCCGTAGCGGGAGCGATCTGCACCGCTACGGGCCGCGCGATCGCGCAGCATCCACGGCGGTTGACGGCGGTTGTGGCAGCAATTCTGCTCGGCGCCGGCTCGTTGTCTATCGCATCGCTGGCGCCCGACGCCTCCGACCTCGAAGTCTCCCAGATCGTTGAATCGGTCGAGCCGCTGCCCCTGCAGGCGCAGATCGACGAACTGGCCGATCACGCGTTGCGCCTGTACCGCTCCGAGCTGACACGATCCAGCGACACCGCAGACAGCCTGCTCAAACGCCTGGGTATTGCCGATCCGGCGGCCGCAGCCCATCTGCGCAGTGACACCATGGCGCGCCAGGTCCTGCTCGGCCGCGCCGGGCGCAATGTGCGGGTGGAGGCCAGCGACGACAATCGCCTGCTGCGCCTGACCGCGCGCTGGGCACCAAACGACGACGGCACCTTCAAGCGCCTGGTGGTCGAGAAAACCGAAACAGGCTTCATCTCCAGCACCGAGACCGCACCGCTGGTGGCGGCGTCGCGGCTGGTCAGCGGCGTTATTCAATCCTCCCTGTTCGCCGCCACCGACGAATCGCGCATCCCCGACTCCATCGCGATCCAGGTGGCCGAGATCTTCTCCGGCGACATCGACTTCCACCGCGCACTGCGCAAGGGTGACCGCTTCTCGATCGTCTACGAGGCGCTCGAGGGCGACGGCGAGCCGCTGCGCAGCGGCCGCGTGCTGAGCGCCGAATTCGTCAACAAGGGCAAGACGCTGCAGGCCATGTGGTTCAAGGAACCCCAGGCCAAGGGCGCTTACTACACGCTCGACGGCCAGAGCATGCGGCGCAGTTTTCTGGCCTCGCCGATGGAGTTCTCCCGGATCTCCAGCGGGTTCGCGATGCGCTTTCACCCGATCAAGCAGGAATGGCGCCGGCATCTGGGTGTCGATTACGCATCCCCCACCGGCACGCCGATCCGTACCGTGGGCGACGGCGTCGTCGAGTTCTCCGGCTGGCAAAACGGCTACGGCAACGTGGTCTTCGTGGCCCACCGCAACCAGAGCACCACGGTGTATGCCCACATGAGCCAGATTTTCGTCAAGCGTGGCGAACGGGTCGAACAAGGCCAGAAGATCGGCGCCGTCGGCTCCACCGGCTGGGCAACCGGGCCACACCTGCATTTCGAGTTCCGCGTCAACGGCGCGCACGTCGACCCGCTGACGATCGCGCAAAACAGCGAAGCCATACCCGTGACTGCCGGCGCCAAGGGCACTTTCGACCGTGAAGCGGCCCTGTCGCGGGTGCAACTGGCGGCAGCGACGACGATCGGGCGGGTGCGCATCGAATAATTGGCCAGGAGCCGATCCGGGGCGCCGCATGGGTACGCCGCTGTTCATCGGCCTGATGTCGGGCACCTCGCTTGACGGTGTCGATGGCGTGCTGGTCGATTTTTCCGCCGGCGCGGCCCAGGTGCTGCAACATGCCTACACACCTTTCGACGCCCCTTTCGCAGCCGAACTGCTAGCGCTCAACCGCCCCGGCGACAACGAAATCCACCGCGGCGCATTGGCCGCCAACACGCTGGCGAGCACTTACGCCCAGGTCGTGCGCAGCCTGCTGGAGGCCGCTGCGATACAGCCTGCTGCCGTCTGCGCCATCGGCGCGCACGGCCAGACGGTCCGGCACCGGCCCCAGGAGTTCGACGGCCCCGGTTATACGGTGCAACTCAACAACCCGGCGCTGCTGGCCGAGCTGACCGGTATCGACGTGGTGGCCGACTTCCGTAGCCGCGATGTTGCGGCGGGCGGCCAGGGAGCGCCGCTGGTGCCGGCCTTCCACCGCGACTGTTTCGGGCAGTCACCGCACCGCACCTGCGTGCTCAACATCGGCGGCATCTCGAACCTGACGGTGCTGCCGCAGGCCGGAGCGGATGCCGCAAAGGATCTACTCGGTTTCGATTGCGGCCCCGGCAATGCGCTGATGGATTTCTGGTGCCTGCGCCATACCGGCCAGGCCTTCGACCGTGACGGCGCCTGGGCCGACAGCGGCGCAGTACACCCGCCCCTGCTCGATCGCCTGCTGGCCGAGCCCTATCTGGCCAGACTTCCACCCAAAAGCACCGGGCGCGACCTGTTCAATCCCGACTGGCTCTCGGCGCTGCTGCTGCACCATGCCGACCTGCCACCGCCCGACGTGCAGGCGACGTTATGTGCATTCACGGCACGCGCCTGTGCCAACGATGTGCTGCGCCACGCGCCTGCAGCCGAACTGCTCGTGGTGTGCGGCGGCGGCGCGCTTAACCACAGCCTGATGCGACGCCTGCAGGACGCATTGCCCGCGGCCCGGGTGCAATCTTCCGCCGAGCACGGGTTGCCGCCGCTGCAGGTGGAGGCCACCGCTTTCGCCTGGCTGGCACGCAAGGCCGTGTTTCGGGAAACTGGCAGTTCAAAAAGTGTCACGGGCGCCAGAGGCGCCCGTGTGCTGGGTGCTATCTACCCCCGCTGATGCCGCCCCGGGCGGCCGACTGGATGATCAGGACGAAAAACTCGAGCCGCAACCGCAGGTAGAGGTAGCGTTCGGGTTTTTGATGACGAACTGGGCGCCTTGCAGGTCTTCCTTGTAGTCGATCTCGGCGCCGAGCAAATACTGATAACTCATGGCGTCGATCAGCAGCGACACGCCGTTCTTGGTCATCGTCGTATCGTCTTCGTTGGTGATCTCATCGAAGGTGAAGCCGTATTGGAAGCCGGAACAACCACCCCCCTGCACGAACACACGCAGCTTGAGCTCGGAGTTGCCTTCTTCGGCGATCAGATCGGCCACTTTGGCCGCCGCACTGTCGGTGAACAGGATCGGCTCGGGCATTTCGGTCGGCAGGGATTGGGCTACGGCGCTCATGGGCAACTCCGGTTGAATGGAAACTGTCAACATGCTAACCCAATGCCGACTAACGCCGGGGGTTACTTGTTATTTGACGCCAATTTGAGTGTGGGCTTTGCCTCACTGGCGGCCAGCGGATGGAGCTGGCCCGAGATCATCGCGCCCTGGTGCATTTCGAGCGCGCGGTAATGCACATCGCCCTCGATCCGGGCCTTGGGCTGCAACTCCAGCATCAGATGGGCATGGACGGCCCCCCGAACATGGCCGTTGACGATGATGTGGTCGGCGTGGATGGCCCCGGTCACCGAGGCCGATTCGGAAATCACCAGGATGCTGGGTTGGTCCTCGTTCGCATGGATGTCGCCCACCAGCGCACCGTCGATGCGCAGGCCATCGCGGAAGGTGAAGTCGCCGGCGATGTGGCCACCGTGGGCGATCAGGCTTTTGATCGGGGGTTGTTTGCGCTTGTTGAACATGTGCTTGTCTCCTTTTCTTGGCGAGCTGTCATAACTTGACGGATTCCGTCGCCTTGAGCTTCGTGCCCTCCATGACCCGCACGGACAAGGTCTTGACCACCACCTGGGCGGGCAGATCCAGGAAGCCCTGGAACCGGCCAAACTGGGTGAATTGAATGTCCACTTCTTTTTCGGGATCCACCATCTGCCAGGGCTTGCCACCTTGCAAACCGGTCAGCTTGAACTCCAGCGAGCCCTTGAATTCGGCCTGGGTCTTTTGCGGCTGGATCAGCAGGACGCGCCATTTCACGCGCCTGTCTTCGCCGATTTCGGCCTGCAGGCCCCGCAACGCGATGCTTTCGACACCCGACATCGGGATCAGCTTCTCGAAAAAGCCCAGATCGTCACGCAGGCTCAGGATATCTTGCTCGAGCTGCTTGGTGCGCGCGACCAGTTGCTCCTGGGCCGCGCCGCTGGCGGTCAACAGGGTTTGGGAGGTGTTGGCGACCGATCGCGCCTCGTCGCGCTCTTTGCGCACCTTTTCGAGCTCGATGCTCAGCCGGATCGTCTGCTCACTGGACGGGCCGTCCAAGCCAGCAATTGCCTTGCCAAACTCGAACGCCCACAACGCGATGGCCGCACAGAAGCCGAACACCACGGCCAGCATGATCCAGCGAAACGGCCACGGCAAGGCGCTGCGCACCGCCATGCGCGGCGCGCTGACGGTCAGGCGGCGGCGGAGCAGGCGAAACCGCATGACGGACGGGTCGATTCCAAACGGAAAAAACCGTCGCAAGGACGGTTTTCGGGCTCTGGCCGCAGCACAACCGCGGCCGCAACCAGGCACCGCGACTGCACCCGCAACCCCGCCCAGGGTGGTTTGCCCGGGAAGAAGCTGCTTGGCGCCATCGCGGCAGGCCGGATCAGCGCTTGGAGAACTGCTTGCGCCGGCGTGCGGAGTGCAGGCCGACCTTCTTGCGCTCGACTTCGCGCGCGTCGCGGGTCACGAAGCCGGCCTTGGACAACTCGGGCTTGAGGGCGGCGTCGTAGTCGATCAGCGCGCGGGTGATGCCGTGGCGGGTTGCGCCGGCCTGGCCGGATTCACCACCACCTGCGACGTTGACCATGATGTCGAAGGTCTCGACATGGTTGGTCAGGTGCAGCGGCTGCTTGCAGATCATGATCGAGGTTTCGCGGCCGAAGAACTCTTGAATGTCCTTGCCGTTGACCGTGATCTTGCCCGAGCCTTTTTTCAGAAACACACGTGCGACGCTGGATTTGCGACGGCCGGTGCCATTGTTCCATTCACCAATCATTCTCAAGGCTCCTTAAATTTCCAACGCTTTGGGCAGCTGGGCGGTGTGCGGGTGCTCTGCACCGCCGTACACCTTGAGCTTCTTGATCATGGCGTAACCGAGCGGGCCCTTGGGCAACATGCCCTTGACAGCCTTCTCGAGTGCGCGGCCCGGGAAACGGGACTGCATGTCGCGGAAGTTGATGGACGAAATGCCACCAGGGTAGCCGGAGTGGCTGTAATAGATCTTGTCGGTCGGCTTGGCGCCGGTGACACGCAGCTTGGCTGCGTTGACGATGACGATGTAGTCACCGGTATCGACGTGAGGCGTATAAATGGCCTTGTGTTTGCCGCGCAAACGGAGAGCAACTTCGCTGGCTACTCGTCCGAGGACCTTGTCGGTCGCGTCAATCACAAACCACTCGTGCGTCACGTCAGCGGGTTTGGCGCTGAACGTTTTCATGAGTTACTCTGGTTAAAGTTGGTTTGTCGGGCTACTGTCGCGTAGCCACGGGCGGTGCCTCTTTTCTACGGTCGGGTTCTCCTCTGGTGGGAGTCTCTTAGGTAGGGTTTCAAGCTCGAATACGCCCGCTGGGGCCTGCCAAACCTGGCTTCGCCGCGGAAGCACGCAAGCGCTGCGAAGCCCGCGATTATACAAAGGCAATTGCCAGTGCGGGTTACTATTCACGCATGTTCAGCTACCGCCACGCCTTTCACGCCGGAAACCACGCCGACGTGCTCAAACATACGGTGCTGATCGCCATCTTGCGCCATCTGACCGAGAAAGACGCGCCACTGGCGGTGTTCGACACCCATGCCGGCGCTGGCCTGTATCGCCTCGACGGAGACTATGCCAAGACCAGCGGCGAGGCAGCGCAGGGTTTTTTGCGCCTCGCACACCCCGGCGAACCCGCCGCTGCCATCGACAGCCCGCCACCAAAAGGCCGCGCCACGAAACCCGTCAACGAAGCGGCCGCCAGTGCCGGGTTGGCTCCCGCGCTGCAGGATTACATGGATCTGGTGCTGGGCTTCAACACCAAGGGGAGCCTCAAGGTCTACCCGGGCTCGCCGTTCATCATCCAGCAGCTATTGCGCGAGCGCGACAAACTCAAATTATTCGAACTGCA
This sequence comes from uncultured Rhodoferax sp., assembly GCA_964483855.1. Taxonomy (GTDB): domain Bacteria; phylum Pseudomonadota; class Gammaproteobacteria; order Burkholderiales; family Burkholderiaceae_C; genus CAISIP01. The sequence goes on along the minus strand of CAZADK010000061.1, from coordinate 6,063 downwards.
CCCGACCGACGCAAAAACCTTGTCCGCCAATATCGCCCAGCTCGACGCCGGCCGGCAAGTCTCGGTATTGCGGGAAGACGGTTTCGAGGCCCTGAAGAAATTTCTGCCGCCACCCCAGCGCCGGGCACTGGTGCTGTGCGACCCCAGCTACGAGATCAAGAACGACTACCACCGCGTCAGCGCCACCATGGCCGACGCGCTGACCCGGTTTGCCACCGGCACCTATGTTGTCTGGTACCCGATCATTCCCCGCCCAGAGGCGCACGACCTGCCGCGCAAGCTCAAGACACTGGCCACCAAGGCCGGCAAACCCTGGCTCCATGCCAGCCTGAGCGTCAAGTCGAGCAAGGTGCTGGTCGACACTGCCAGCGGCACGCAAACCCGCCCTGGTTTGCCGGCCAGTGGCATGTTCGTGATCAACCCGCCACATACACTTAAAGCAGCGCTCCAGTTGGCTCTACCCTACATGGTGGCTGTGCTGGGGCAGGACCGGCATGCGCATTTCGCGCTGGAAGCCGGGGGGTGACCATGGCAAGCGCAACCTCGAGCCGCCGTGCCGTGCAAGCTTTGAAGCGTGAAACCAGGATTGAGAACTCAGCGCCGCGGCAAAATTTCACATATTTTTCGCCCTGCCCGACTCCACTAGTCCGAACGGCCTATAGGCGGTCAAGTTGCAGCGCAACATAATCCACCAAAGTTTTAAAGACTTGTGATGGTCAATTTATCAACCTAGGGGAAGAAATATGAAGATCAAAGGCCAAATCAGGCGTGCCGTCGCAGTTGCCGCCGTCCTTGCAGCATCGGCAGGCGCCCAGGCAGCCGTTATTCCCCTGGGGCCAATCGTTCCATTGACACCGACATCGTTTTCAGACTATGTCGGTGTCGGTTTGTTCGGCAATAGCTACACCTTCACCCTGCCGGTCAACCTGGGCTCTGGTTATGACATCATCAATACACCGGTGACCATTGGCCCCATACCGGTCATTCTGCCTAATGGTGGAAACCTGAATCTGGCGTTTTCCAGTGTCAACCTTTATTACGCAGGTGCAGACAACGCCATCGGCGGTGCCGGGCTCAACGCTGACATCTGGTTGGCTGGTTTCCTCAACGCAACTCCCGATGTCAGCTCGTACTCGGTCAGCATAGGCCCCAACTCCGGCGGCACGTTCTACCTTGATGTGGTTGGCAAGGCCGATGGAAGCCTTGGCGGCTTCTACAGCGGCTCGATCTCTGTCACCGCTGTCCCCGAACCCGAAAGCTACGCCATGCTGCTGGCTGGCCTGGGCGTGATGGGTGCGATTGCCGTGCGTCGTAACAAGGCGAAAAAGCAGGGCTGACATCTCAGCTTCAGGCGTCTCGCCTAACTCAAAAAGGGGTTGCTTGGCAACCCCTTTTTTTTCGCGTGTGCTCGCGTGAAGTAAGTCACGCTTTGCCCCGCGGGTCGTGTTGCCACGGTGTGGTAACACGAAACAGCTAAGCTTGGTCCATAGAATGTGTCGCAGAATCAGTCTGCGCCCGCCACCGCCTTGTCGCAGCGTGCTGAAGAACCTTTCAGTCTGGGCATCGACTTGCGGGGCGGGCAAGATCGTCGACCGACACCACCCACCATCCACCACCGTATCGATGTCGTTCCTGCCCACGCTTTCGCCAGATGCGCTGCAGCACTATCACCAGGTCGTAACCCGATCGGTGGATGTGCGTACCCATTACGACCTGCTGACGTGGCTGCAAGGCGGCATGCAACGCTACCTGCCGCACGACATCCTCATCGCATCCTGGGGCAACTTCAAACTCGGCACGCTGCAACACGATGTGCTCTCGACGCTGGACGGCGTGCGCTCCCGCGACTCCGACAACCAGACCATCACGCCACTGATGTGCAAATTGCATGAACGCTGGACCGAATTCGGCCGCAAGCCGTTTACGCTCAGCCCCCGCCAAAGTGGCTTTCTGCGCGGCGACGTCCATCTGACAAATACCGTCGGCGATGCCCTGCAGACGATGCGCAGCGCCATCGTGCACGGCATCGTCGATGAGCGTGGCAGCCACCATTGCCTGTATGTCGGCTTCAGCGCCCGCGACAGCTTCAGTGCGGTCGAGCGCAGCGCGATGGCCGTCGTGCTGCCGTATATCGACACTGCACTGCGCCAGGTCACGCACCTGCCGCACCAAAACACCCATCGGCGCCGCTCGGCCGATCTGGCCATACAGACCGTCGAACCCGACTTCAACCTGACCGAACGAGAATCGGAGGTGCTGCACTGGGTGGCGCGCGGCAAGACCAACCCGGAGATCGCGATGATCCTCGCCATCAGCGCGTTCACGGTCAAGAATCACATGCAACGCGTTTTCAGGAAGCTCGACGTGACCAACCGCGCGCAAGCAGTCAGCACATACCGGCCTTCCGCCAGCGATGTCCAAATCTGAAGCTGCCCTGTCTGCCGCCACCTTGATCAAACGCCCGTCACAGGCGCCGATCGGGCGCGACAACATGCTGGGCACGATCGAATCGATGATCGGCCCCAGCGCGCTGGTGTTTTCGTTGTGGGCCATCGCCCTGTATCACTTCGATGGCCGGTTACCGCCACCCGTGCTGATCCTCTCGGTTTTGGTGTTTGCGCTGACCTTTCCCGGCCAATCGCACCTGCAGTCATCTTTCGGCAGGGTGGTACTCGACATCGTGATCAACTGGGCCTGGGTGGCCGGCCTGATGCTGGCCATGGGCATCGCAACCGGTTATGTCAAGGAGTTCACCCAGGACATGCTGGTGACGTGGTTCTGGGCCGCACCCGCCGCCGAGCTTGGAGCACACCTGCTGCTGCGCTCGATCGCACCCCTGATACTCAAACTGCAAGGGCCGAACCAGCGCGCGATCATCGTGGGCATGAACGAGCAGGGTGTGGCGCTGGCCAGGCGCATCCGGGAAACACCCTACTCACGCATCGACCTGGTCGGTTTCGTCGACAGCCGCAACATCAGCCGACTCGGAGCGATCAGCGAGAGCAAACTGCTGGGCACACTCGACGAACTCGCAGCCGTTGCCAAGGCCCAGCACGCGCAACTCATCTACCTGTCGTTGCCCATGGCCTCTCAGCCGCGCATCCTGCAGTTGCTCGACGACCTCAAGGACACCACGGCGTCCATCTACTTCGTGCCCGACATGTTCTTCACCGACCTGATCCAGGGGCACAGCGGCTCGGTATTGGGCATGCCGGTTATCTCGGTCTGCGAGACGCCTTTCCGTGGCGCCGACGGCATCCTCAAGCGCGCCAGCGACATCGTGCTGGCCACGTTGATCCTGCTGCTGATCGCGCCGCTGCTGCTGATCATCAGCCTGGCGGTCAAGCTCACATCGCCCGGGCCCGTCATCTTCAAACAACGCCGCTACGGGCTGGACGGCGAGGAGATCCTGGTCTACAAATTCCGCTCGATGACTGTCACCGAAGACGGCCCGACAATCAAGCAGGCCGAAAAAGGCGACTCCCGCATCACGCCGCTGGGGGCAATCATGCGGCGAACTTCAATCGATGAACTGCCGCAGTTCGTCAACGTACTGCAAGGCCGCATGAGCATCGTCGGCCCCCGGCCACACGCCGTCGCCCACAACGAGCTCTACCGCAAGCTGATCAAGGGCTACATGGTGCGCCACAAGGTGCGCCCCGGCATCACCGGCTGGGCACAGGTCAACGGATACCGTGGCGAGACGCTCACACTCGACAAAATGCAGGGCCGGATCGACTACGATCTAGACTACCTGCGCAATTGGTCCTTGCGTCTGGATCTGCACATCATCCTCAAGACCATCCGGCTGGTGCTCAAGGACGAAAAAGCCCATTGAACCACCCCGCCGCCACTGCCTGTTCGCCGCTGTATGCCTGTTTGCCGTTGTCAACGCCTGATCGTGCTCGCCCTGATACTGGGCGGGTCGGTCGGCGCGCAGGCCGAAGGCGCGGACGACCTGCGTTTTTCGGCGTCGCTGGGCCTGATCCACGACAGCAACCTGTTTCGCCTGCCCTCGGGTATCGACCCTGCGCCGCTGATCGGCCGCTCGTCGCCCTCGGAGACGATCAACATCACCACGCTGGGCGCCAGCTACCAGCGCAGCTACAGCCTGCAACGGGTCGAGCTTGACGTGCGCGTGACCGACTACCGCTACCAGAACTTCGACTACCTGAGTTTCCTGGCCACCAACTACCGGGCGGCCTGGAACTGGAGTTACACGCCGCACGTCTATGGCCTGCTGCGCACCACGCGCGACCAGTCGCTCAACAGCTTCACCGATTTCCGGGGCTTCAACCAGCGCAACCTGCGCACCGATGACGCAACCAACTTCGACGCCACCTACGAACTCGACGCGCGCTGGCGGCTCACCGGCGGCCTGTCGCGGTCGTCGCGCAGCAACAGCCAACCCATCACCGCGGAGGCAGAGTCCCGAAGTACTGCCGTACAGGCAGGCGTGCGATATGTGTTGCCGTCCGGCAGTTCCGCGGGTTACCGCATTCGCTCCACCGATGGCAGGTATACAACCCGCCGTGTCATTCCCAACGCCGGCTTTTTTGATACCGACTTCACCCAGACCGACAATATTCTGAGTGCCACCTGGGCCGTCAGCCAGCAGACCCGCGCCGAGTTTTCGGTTGGCCACCGCAGCCGCAGCCACCCGAACTACCCGCAGCGCAATTTCAACGATTTCCTGGGCTCTGCCAGCGTCAACTGGAACTACTCCGGCAAGAGTGGCGTTGTAGCGGCCTGGACACGCGAACTAGACACATTCGAAACCGCGAATTTCAACTTCACGCAAACCGACCGCTTCTCGATCGGGCCCGTCTGGCAGATCAGCCCCAAGACAACCGTGCGTGCGCGATACGAACACGCCATACGCGACTTCAAGGGCACGCCGACCGGCCTGGTCACCGCCCGGCGCCGCGACACCACCAACGATGCCAGCGTCTCGATCGATTGGGAACCCTACCGCTTTCTGCTGCTGAGCGCGTCGCTGCAAAACTCGCGCCGCTCGTCCACCGCACCCGGATTCGGGTTCAACAGCAACGTGCTCAACTTCAGTGCGCAGTTCACCTACTGATGGGACACGACTGCCACGCCATTGCCACACGCCTGCCACACAATCGTATTCCGTCACTTTTACGAACAAAGGTTCTCGTCATGACCCGCCAGCCTCAACCCCCTGTTGCCACCCCCTTGCTACGGCCTGCGCGCTGGGCTGTGCTTGCGATGGTTGCCATCGCGCTGGCGGCCTGCGGTGAAAAATCTGGCCCGAAAGCCGCCACCCAGGTGGCAGCCAAAGTCGGCTCGGAAGAAATCTCGGTGCACCAGATCAACTTCGTGCTCGCCCGCACCAACACCGCCAACGCCACGCCCGAGAACGCGCAGCGCCTGCGCAAAGACGCGCTGGAGAAATTGATCGACCAGCAACTGGCCGTTGACCAGGCCGTGGAGAAGAAGCTGGACCGCTCCCCCGAAGTCGTGTCGCAGCTCGAGGCGGCCCGGCGCGAGGTGCTGGCACGGGCCTATGTGCAGCAGCTTGCCGGCGCCTTGCCCAAACCCACGACCGAAGAAGCACAGAAATATTTCAACGACAACCCAGCGCTGTTTTCAGAGCGGCGCATCTACAACCTGCAAGAGATCCTGGTGCCCGCCGGGGCTGGCGCCGCAGTGGCTGACCAAATCAAGGCCCAGGTCTCTGCCGGCAAATCGATGGACGACATCGCCGCCTGGCTCAAAGGCCGCAACGTGCGTTTTGGCGGCAACAGCGCCACGCGGGCTGCCGAGCAGATTCCGCTCGAACTGCTCAAGACCGTGCACGTGCTGAAAGACGGCCAGACCACCGTTATCGGCAACGCGCAAGGCTTCACGGTGCTGCGGATTGCATCGTCGCAGTCGGCCCCGGTGGCGCAGGCCGCTGCGTTGCCGCGTATCCAGCAGTTCCTGGCGAACCAGCGCGGCGTGGACGCAGTGGGCAAGGCCATCAAGGATTTGCGTGCCAAGACCACGGTGACCTACATGGGCGACTTCGCCACAGGCGCCGCCGGCGCTGCTGCCACT
>CAZADK010000060.1:0-12379 GCA_964483855.1 uncultured Rhodoferax sp. | reverse complement strand
ATGGGGCAGCGACTGCCCCGTGCCCACCCGCTGCCGGGTTGCTGCGTGCGCGAACCGTTGCGGCTGGGGGCTTTGCCAAGGCAGGTCGGAGCGCGGCGTGGTGCTCCAGGATGAAGGCCTTGACCTGCGGATACACCACATCGCGCCAGCGCCGACCCGAAAAGATGCCGTAGTGCCCTGCGCCTTTGACCTCCAGATGTTTCTGGTGGCTCTTGGGAACGCCGCTGCAGATCGCATGCACTGCCTCGGTCTGGCCCGATCCGGAGATGTCGTCCAGTTCGCCTTCGATCGAGAACAGCCCGGTGTTGCGGATATCCTGCGGGCGCACCCGCTCGAGCGTACCTTGGGGCGAGCGCACGTCCCAGGTCCCATTGGGCAGGCTGAATTCCTGGAACACGACCCTGATCGTCTCCAGGTAATAGTCGGCATCCATGTCCAGCACCGCGTTGTATTCGTCGTAGAACTTGCGGTGCGCTTCGGTCCCGGCGTCATCGCCCTTGATCAGGTCCTGGAAATAGTCATAGTGGCTGCGTGCATGGTTGTCCGGGTTCATGGCCATAAAGCCGGAATGCTGCAGGAAACCAGGATAGACCCGGCGGCCCGCGCCCGGGAAGTTGCTGGGCACACGGTAGATCACGTTGCTCTCGAACCACGAGTGGCTCTTGTTCATCGCCAGGTCATTGACCGAGGTCGGTGACTTGCGGGCGTCGATCGGGCCACCCATCATCGTCATGCTCAGCGGCGTCTGCTCGCCGCGCGATGCCATCAGCGATACGGCTGCCAGCACCGGTACCGTCGGCTGGCAGACACTCATCACATGGCAATTGCCATAGATGCCCTGCACATGACGGATGAATTCCTGCACGTAGTTGACGTAGTCGTCGAGGTGGAACTCACCGTCGGCCAAGGGCACGTTGCGCGCGTTCTTCCAGTCGGTGATGTAGACCTTGTGGTCACGCAGCATGGTCTTGACCGTGTCGCGCAGCAGGGTTGAATGGTGACCGGAAAGGGGTGCGACGATCAGCACGGCGGGCTGGCCCTTGAGCGCATCCAGCGTGGCCAGGTCGTCCGTGAAACGTTTGAAGCGGCGCAATTCGCAGAACGGGCGCGCCATTTCGATGCGTTCGTCGATAGCGACCGCAACGCCACCCACATCGACGGTGCGGATACCGAACTCCGGCTTCTCGTAATCGCGCAGTAGCCGGTGCAGCAGGTCGAAGCCAGCAGATGCCCTTTGCGAAAACGGCACCTGTCCAAAGGACGACAGGGGGTTGGAATACACCTTGGAGGCCACCTTCGCCAAGTCGGAAAACGGCTCCATCATGGAGCGTTGTGCTTCATACAGTTGATACAACATGGTCAAGGTGCCTTTGTCTACTATGTTGCAGTGCAATATAACAGCACTGCGCCCCAGTTTGTGGAGTTGCCGCCCAGAAAGCGTGCATGCTCTGGCACATCGTGGCAGAAACGATGCTCTAAACTCGACGATCGCCGACTAAGCGGATTCCAGCGCATGAGTGTTCAGACAACCGTCGTGTTTGCAGACCTGATGGGAAGCACCGGGGTTTTCGAGACCATTGGAAGCGCGCGCGGATCGCGGGTCGTGACCCAACTCACGCAGTGGATCGCGGGTATTTGCGTGGCACACCGGGGCCGCGTCATCAAGACGCTGGGGGACGGCGTGCTGGCGGTGTTCCCGCATGCACCCGACGCCATCGGCGCCGTGGTCGAAATGCAGCGCGACCACCAAACACGGTTGGCGCAGTCCATTGGCGGGACCCGCCTGCCGATACGGATCGGGGTGGCGCGCGGCGAAGTCGAGTTCATCGACGACGACTGCTACGGCGACGCAGTCAATGTCGCGTCGCGATTGAGCGACTTGTCCGGCCCGCACCAGATCTGGGCCAATCAGCAATCGCTGGACGACTCGACCGAGTCGGATGGTGTCCGCTATCGCCCTCTTGGGCCGATCGCCATCCGGGGCAGGGCGGAGGCCTGCCAAGCCTTTCAGGTCGAATGGCATGAAAATCTGAGCAGCGACCTGATGACCATGCAGGCCAGCATCGATTCGGAGCAGGACCAACTCGACAAGGTCGTGCTCGGCGGCGAGGTTGAACTGAGCTGGCTGAGCCTGCACAAGAGATTCCGTTCGTCCCAGTTGCCGATCCACATCGGCCGTGTCTCCCAGGCCGAATTCGTCGTCAATGATCCACGCGTGTCCCGCGCCCATGCCCGCATCGACTGGCGCAATGGCAGCATCCTGCTGGTCGATGTCAGCACCTATGGAAGCTGGGTTCGCTTCGTTGGCGGTGGGTCCGACCTGTTGCTTCGGCGCGAGGAGTGCGTGTTGCACGGAACAGGCGAAATCGCGCTGGGCGCGTCGTTTGCCGATCAAACCGTGCCAACGGTCAAGTTCTCGATTTCATGAGTGCAGATGCTGGTGGCAATCGGGAAACGATGATATTGTTGTTAACATAATATACATCGTATAAATCGAAAGATAAGTCGGACATCAGCCTGCGCAACGCATCCGTTGCTGGCGTCACCTCTGGCAAAGTCTTCATCGGATCCGCCATGTTGGCGGGAATCGCGTCCGGGTCTCGCGCTGGATCGGCGATAGATCACGCCGATCCGGGAACCGGTCACCATTTGCCCCTGGGCTGCTTGGCGCGGACAAACGCCGCAATGATCTCGGCTGAGTCCGCACGGTTGGCACGCTGCGCAAAATCGATCGCGCTCAGATCCTGCTGGTTCTTGAGCAGTGGATCGGCGCCAGACTCCAGCAGCAGCTTGACGGCCGACGGGGTTCCGTAATGTGCCGCCATCATCAGGGGCGTGGTCCCGTTGGGCGACGCGGCGTCGATGTACGCGTTCTGTTCCAGCAGCAGGTACATCACGGCGATATGGCCACGTGTGGCGGCATAGTGCAGGGGCGCCCAGCCAGGCTTGTTCACGTCTGCGCCGCGCCCGACCAGTTGCTTCACCGTATCCATGTGCCCGCCCAGGGCTGCCAGCATGAGCGGACTTTCATCGACCTTGTTGCGCGGTTCCACGTTGATCCTGGGCCAACGCAGCAGCGCCACGATCGCCTTCGTCGCGTTGTCGCGCGTCGCCAGATGCAAGGCATGATCACCCTTCGGATCCCGCACGTTGGCGTCGAAACCCTGGCGGATGAGCAAACTGATGCCCTCGCCGTCGTCGTTCTTCACAGCCGAAAAAAAATCTTCGTAGGATCCCGCGCGAGCGGACGAAAATATAAAAATAACAATTAGATAGAAGACATACCTCATGTAATTTCTATAGAAACTGGATGAAGTTTTAAGTCCGGCGAATACAGTTTTCATGCCAGTACTCCGTTAAACAGGCGCTCGAAATTGGCGTTGGTGACACGGCCGACCTCGTCAGGCGAGCAATGCCTGATCTGCGCAATCATGTGGGCCACGTGTGGCACCAGGGACGGATCGTTGGTCTTGCCGCGGTGCGGTACCGGTGCCAGGTAAGGGCTGTCGGTTTCGATCAGCAAACGGTCCATTGGTACGAAGGCGGCGACATCACGCAGATCCCGGGCATTCTTGAACGTCACGATGCCGGAAAAGGAAATGTAGAAGCCCAGGTCCAGTGCCGCGCGCGCGACATCCATGGTTTCGGTGAAGCAGTGGAAGACCCCCCGTGCCTTTGGCCCCTGCCCGCCCTGCCCCTGCTCGCGCAGGATGGCCAACGTGTCCTGTGACGCGCTGCGGGTGTGTATCACCAGCGGCAGGTCAAGCTGACGCGCGGCCTGGATGTGGATCCGGTAACGGTCCCGTTGCCACTGCATGGCGGCGACCGAACGACCGTTCAGGCGGTAGTAGTCCAGACCGGTCTCACCGATACCGACCACCCGTGGCAGTCGCCCACGTGTCAGCAGGTCGTCCAGGCTCGGTTCGGTGACGCCCTCGTTGTCCGGATGTACACCCACGGTGGCCCAGAAGTTGTCGTGGCCGGTCGCCAGTGCGTGGACTTGCGTGAATTCCTCGAGCGTGGTGCAGATACACAGGGCCCTGCCGACGTCGGCATCGGCCATGGCTTGGCGAATCCTCGGAAGGTCCTGCGCCAGTTCGGGAAAGCTCAGATGGCAGTGGGAGTCGGTAAACATGCAGCTGGCTCGCATTGGATACGGCCGTGACCAGCCGCTTCAGGCAGCGCCAGCCGCATGGCCGGCGTCAAATCGTCTGGGTCGGCCGGTCTGAACCGAGCGCAGCACCCAGCATTTCCTCGATCTTGATCTTCAGAAGCCGGGACTTTTCGTCCTTGGGGAACTGGATGCCCACACCCTGGGTCCGGTTACCGGCGGCCTTGGCCGGGGTGACCCAGGCCACCTTGCCGGCCACTGGATACCGTTGCGGATCGTCTGGCAAAGACAACAATACGTAGATATCGTCGCCCAATTTGTATTCCCGGGCCGTCGGTATGAATATTCCGCCTTCGGCGAACAACGGGATGTAGGCCGCATACAAGGCGGCTTTTTCCTTGATAGCCAGTTGGATGACGCTCGGACGCGGGGATGTGGACGATGTGCTCATGGACGAAAGATCATTGCCGCGAGTTTAGGGCGTTTTTTGCCTGGCTCAGCAGCGCCTCCTGCATGAGTCCCGGATTGAACGGATGTTCCATCGTGCGGATCGCCCGCGAAAGCGCGCGTCCCCAATGGCTCAAGGCCTCGAACGATACCGGCTTGGGCAGATCCCGGTCCTGGAAGAAGCGCGGTTGGGCGCCCCAGTGGCGTAATTGCATGTCATGGCAGATCTTGTGCAAAGTCAGCACGACCTCGGATGGCGACCAGCCCTGCATCACGCCTGCCTCGCCCCGCTGCACCGCCTTGGGCAGCGCCGACCAATGGTCTGCGTCCAACCCACTGGCGCCCAGCGCCAGCGCGTCGTCGGGCCGGCCACCTGCGGCCCGCAGCCAGACGGCGACAGCAGCGCCATCCATGCCCTGCTGTGTCAGCCATGGCGTCAGTTCCTGCTCGCTTGGCCAGGCCATGGCGTGTATCAGGCAGCGGCTGCGGATGGTCGGCAGCAGTTGTTGCGCCGCCTCGCTGGCCAGAACGAACTTCACGTCGCCGGCCGGCTCCTCCAGCGTCTTGAGCAAGGCGTTGGCCGTCACCGCATTCATGCGTTCGGCCGGAAAGACCAGCACCACCTTGCCGCGCCCCCAGGCACTGGTGCGTTGCGAAAACTCGATTGCGTCGCGCATCGCATCGACCCGGATCTCGCGGCTCGGCTTGCGTTTCTTGTCGTCCAGCTCGGACTGGGCCTTCTCGCCCAACGGCCATTGCCGTTGCTGCATCACGGTCTCGGGCATCAACACGCACAGGTCGGCATGGGTACGCACCGCGATCGCATGACAACTGGCACACCGCCCGCAAGCGCCGTGCGGCGTCGGTTGCGCGCACAGCCATGCACGCGCCAGCTCTAGCGCCAATGTATATTGGCCCAGCCCGGACGGCCCTTGCAGCAGCCAGGCATGGCCGCGCTGGGCCAGCAGTGCGGTCAGTTGCCGGGATAACCAGGGAGTATCCGTTGCCGTGCTCATGGGATTACCCTTCGCCCTGCGGGCTGCGCTGCGAGCGCCTTGGGAGCGGCCCGGCGGCGGCAACTGGGACACCTTCGCCCTGCGGGCTGCGCTGCGAGCGCCTTGGGAGCGGCCCGGCGGCGCTCATGCCATCCATCCCCGCGCCCGTACCGCCGACTCGACGGCCTGCCAGACGGCGCCGCGTTCGGCCGCCGCGTCGATGCGCACAAATCGCGCTGGCTCAGCCAGGGCCCGCGCCGCATAGGCGTCGCGCACCCGGACAAAGAATTCCTGCGCGCGCGCCTCGAAACGGTCAGGCGAGCGGGCTTGCGCGAGCCGCTGCGCGGCCTGTGCCGGCGGCAGATCGAACCACAAGGTCATGTCCGGTTGCAGCAGCCCGCAGGGAGCCGCGGCGATATCGGCTTGCACCCAGTGCTCGAGCTGTTGCAGTACCGCCAGTGCCAAGCCCTGGCCACCGCCCTGATAGGCAAAACTTGAGTCGGTGAATCGGTCGCTCAGCACCACGGCGCCACTTCGCAGAGCCGGCACGATCAGTCGAACCAGGTGGTCGCGCCGGGCGGCAAACACCAGCATGGCCTCGGTCAAGCCGTCCATGGGTTGCTGCAACACCAGTTCGCGCAACTGCTCCGCCAGTGGCGTGCCTCCGGGTTCGCGGGTCACGGTGACGCGCCGGCCGGCGCTGCGCAGACGTTCGGCCAGAATCTCGATATGGCTGGACTTGCCGGCCCCATCGATCCCTTCGAAACTGATGAACACGCCCTGCTCTTGCATGCTCATCGGCTCATCGCTTGCGCTGGTACTGGTTGACGGCGCGGTTATGCGCGTCCAGGCTGGTGCTGAACACACTGCTGCCGTCGCCACGGGCGACAAAGTACAGCGCCTTGGTCGCTGCCGGCTCCACGGCCGCGATCAAGGACTGCCGCCCCGGCATCGCGATCGGTGTCGGCGGCAGGCCAGCGCGGGTGTACGTATTCCATGGCGTATCGGTCTGCAGATCTTTCTTGCGCAGGTTTCCGTCGAACTGCTGGCCCATACCGTAGATCACCGTCGGGTCGGTCTGCAGCATCATGCCCAGGCGCAGCCGGTTGATGAACACACCGGCGATCAGCGTCCGGTCCGCATCGATACCGGTCTCCTTCTCGACGATGCTGGCCAGTGCCAGGGCTTCTTCCGGCGTACGCAGCGGGCTGTCAGGCGCACGCCGCTGCCAGGCCGCCTGCAGGTGGCGGTCCATGGTGCGCAAGGCCAGCGCCAGCAGTTTCAGATCGCTGGAGCCCTTGGCATAACTATAGGTGTCGGGAAAAAATCGCCCTTCCGGATGTTGGTGCATGCGCCCGAGTTGCTCCATGACCGCGGCATCGCTCAAGGCGGCTGTGTCCTTGCGCAGGTCTGGCGCCCTGGCCAGCGCCTCGCGCAGTTGGCGGAACGTCCAGCCTTCGACCAGCGTCAGCGAACGCAGGGATTCCTCGCCTCGCACCAGTTTGCGCAGCAGGCTGCGCGGCGTGGTGCCGCGCTCGATCTCGTAGCTGCCGGCGCGGATCTGGCGCGCATCGCCCGACAGGCGGAACCACGCGTGCAGCAACAGCGGAGACACCTCGATGCCCGAGCGGGCCACGACATCGGCCACGCCGCGGGCACTGGTGCGCGGATCGATCGAGACATCGACCGAGTCGCTGGACATCGGCAGCGGTCGCTCCAGCCACCAGAATGCCGCTCCGGCCAGACCGGAAACGAGCAATACGAATATCAGCAGAAAGCGTCCCACAGGCCAGTTCGGTCACGAGTCATTGATGGGGGATGATAATTGAGCCCATGAAAACGCAATTGAACGGGCTTGCCCCACTGACCCATCTGGGCGTGATCCGCGCCGAAGGTCCGGACTCGGCCTCTTTCCTGCATGGACAACTGACGCAGGACTTTGCCTTGCTGCGCCCGTCCGAAGCCCGGCTGGCTGCCTTTTGCACAGCCAAGGGCCGCATCCAGGCCAGCTTCATCGGCTTCAAGCGCGGCGACGAAGACATCCTGCTGGTGTGCAGCCGTGACCTGCTCGCACCGGTGCTCAAGCGGTTGTCGATGTTCGTGTTGCGGGCCAAGGCCCGCCTATCCGACGCCAGCGACGAATTTCGCGTGTTGGGCGTCGCTGGAGCCGCCCTGCGTGCACTCGCCCCAGAGTCCGCCCGGCCGTGGGCCAGGCAGGCGCTGGGTGATGCCAGCCTGATCCACCTTTACCCCGCACAAGCTGATGCCCGTGCCCTGTGGGTGGCACCGGTCGGCACCCCGCCCCCCGCTGGCGAGGCCTTGACACTGGAGCGCTGGATGCTGGGTGAGGTGCAGTCTGGCGTGGCAACCGTCAGTGCCCCGGTCGTTGAGGTATTCGTCCCGCAGATGCTCAATTACGAGTCGGTCGGTGGCGTCAACTTCAAGAAAGGCTGTTACCCGGGCCAGGAGGTTGTCGCCCGAAGCCAGTTCCGCGGCGTGCTCAAGCGCCGTGCGATGCTGGCGCATGGCGAGGTGGAAATGGCTGCCGGACAGGAAATCTTCACGCCCCAGGACGCGGACCAGCCCTGCGCCACCGTGGTGCAGGCCGCACCCTGTCCCGATGGCGGCTGGGACGCGATCGTGTCAGGCCAGGTCGGCGCACTGCAGTCGGGCGCGCTGCACCTGGGGGCTGCCGGTGGGCCTGCGCTGCAGGTGCGCTCCATGCCCTACCCTTTGCTCGAAGACGTCTGATATCGCCCCCAGCCCTGGCTTCGCCAGGCCCCCCGAGGGGGTGCGAGGAAACTTGGGAGCGGCCCGGCGTTTCGTCAGGAGGCAATGCCGGTCAGGTCATGTCGATACGCCGGGCCATGTCGATATGGGGTACCCCCGCTTCGTCATAGGGCTCGCCGATCGGCACGAAGCCGAGATGGGTATAAAAGCCCTGCGCACTGCACTGCGACTGCAGCAGCACCCGCGTATCGCCTCGTTCGCCCGCCAGTTCCATCAGCGCCTGCATTGCAACCCGGCCGAACCCGGTGGATCGCATGGCCCGGCTGACCACCACGCGCGCGATGCGCGCCAGTTGCGGGCCCTCCTGCACCAGCCGCGCTGTCGCCAGCGGCTGACCCATGCGGTTGCGCACCAGCGCGTGCACCGCGTTGTCGTCCTGCGCATCGCGGTCCAGGCCATGACCGATACCCAGTTCCTCGACGAACACCTCTCGCCGCAATGCCGATGCCTGATCGCCCAGTTCGGCCCAGCCGCCGACCCGGAGTTCGATCGTGGAGGCACCGGCCTCGTACGACTGCAGCATCTGGCGCAGCCGATCGGGCACCGGGCTCGATGTCTGCGTCGCCGGATCGGCGAACACATAGACCAGTTCGCCGGAGACCAGCAGACGGTCATCCCGGAAGATGCCGGCCTGGAACAGCATGGACGAGTTGCCAATACGCCCGCACCGGACGCCGACGTCCAGCAGGTCGTCGAGACGCGCCGAGCCATGGTATTCGAGCGTGGATTTCTTGACGTATAAATCACCGCCCAGCAGGGCCGGGATCATCTCGTACGCTATTGCCATCGCGCGCCAGTATTCTGTGAACGCAGTGTCGATGTACATCAGGTAGTGCGGATTGAAGACGATGCGCTGCTGATCCACCTCGGCCCAGCGCACCCGCAGCCGGTGGATCAGTCGGAATTGGTTTCGGGCGAGTTCGGTCATGGCACTTGGGCGACAGCCGCGCCGCGCGCACGCGCGCTGCGCATTCGTGTTCTTGCTACAGTGACATTCTGATCCTATACCGGTAACTTCATCATGGCCTTCATCAATTACGTGACACAGATCCAGTTCGAACCCGGCGCGCTGCAGCTGCTGCGCCAGGAGTGCGAACGCATCGGCATGCGCCGCCCGCTGATCGTGACCGATCCCGGTATCAAGGCAGCCGGCATCCTGCAGCAGGCGCGCGATGCCCTGCCCGGCATGGACCCGGCGGTCTACGACCAGACGCCGTCCAATCCGACCGAAGCGGCGGTGCGCGAGGCTACCCACGTGTTCCACGACCGGTCCTGCGACGGTCTGATCGCGCTCGGCGGCGGATCGGCGATCGATTGCGCCAAGGGCGTCGCGATCGCGGCGCGCCATGAGGGGCCGCTCAAGACCTATGCCACCATCGAGGGCGGTTCACCTCGTATCACCGAACGTTGCGTACCGCTGATCGCCATTCCCACCACCAGTGGCACCGGCAGCGAGGTCGCGCGTGGCGCCATCCTGATACTGGACGACGGACGCAAGCTCGGTTTCCACTCCTGGCACCTGGTGCCGCGGGCGGCGATCTGCGATCCGGACCTGACCCTGGGACTGCCACCGCGTCCATGCCGGTCGCCGCGGTCAGCCGCGGTGACCGGCATGGACGCGGTGGCGCATTGCATGGAGACCTTCATGGCGCCGGCCTTCAACCCGCCTGCGGACGGCATCGCGCTCGACGGTCTGGAGCGGGCCTGGAACCATATCGAACGCGCCACCCGTGACGGCAGCGACCGTGAAGCGCGGCTCAACATGATGAGCGCCTCGATGCAAGGCGCCATGGCGTTCCAGAAAGGACTGGGCTGCGTGCACTCGCTCAGTCACAGCCTGGGCGGGATCGATCCGCGTCTGCACCATGGCACGCTCAACGCGGTGTTTCTGCCCGCGGTCGTGCAGTTCAACGCCGCCGCGGAGTCGATCCGCAAGGAAAAACGGCTGGCGCGCATGGCGCATGCGATGGGATTGTCGTCGGCCGATACGATCGGGCAGGCGATCACGGACATGAACCGGCGCCTGGGCTTGCCCGGAGGCCTGGCCGCGATGGGTGTGCGCCAGGAGCAGTTCGAGGCCGTCATCGACGGCGCCATGGCCGACCACTGCCACAAGACCAACCCCCGCATCGCCACTCGCGACGACTACCGGGCCATGCTGCGGCAGTCGATGTAGCCACCTCTCCGAGCGGCCATGCCGCGCCCGTCACGGTGCACGGCCGGCGATGGCGCGCGCAACGTGGACAGAAGTCAGGCCAAAGTCAGGTCGACGCGGCCGTCCGGTCCGGCCGCACCGGCATTTGCGCAGCAATATGGGTCGTGCCGCGCTGGCGCGCCAGCGTCACCTGGCGCTGGCGCTCGCTCAGTGCTCCGCGCCGGTCCTCATCGAGCGACGCGTGGCAATGCGCACAGGAAACACCTTCTTCGTACAGCGGCGAGGCCATGTCGTCGGCGCCCAGAGGACGCCGGCAGGACCGGCATAGCTGCAATGTTCCCGGGGCCAGGCCATGGCCGACCGACACCCGCTCGTCGAACACGAAACACTGGCCCTGCCACAGGCTGTCCTGGGGCGGCACAGACTCCAGGTACTTGAGAATGCCGCCCTGCAGGTGGTAGACCTCGTCGAAGCCGCGCAACCGCAGCAAAGCGGTCGACTTTTCGCAGCGGATGCCGCCGGTGCAGAACATCGCCACACGCGGCCGCTTTCCGTCGCGTTGCGCCAGCAATCCTCCGTCCCGGGATTGTTCGTCGAGCCATTGTGGCAGCGCCGAGAAACTGCGCGTACGCGGATCGACGGCACCCTCGAAACTGCCGACGGCGACCTCGTAATCGTTGCGTGTGTCGATCACCACGACATCGGGCTCCTGGATCAATGCATTCCACTGCTGCGGGGCCACGTAGCGGCCGGCCATGGCCGCCGGGCGCAGTCCAGGCACCTGCATGGTCACGATTTCGGCCTTGAGCCGGACCTTCATCCGGTGAAATGGCGGCTCGTCGGCCCACGACTCCTTGTGCTCCAGATCGGCCAGGCGTGCGTCGCTGCGAAGCCAGGCCAGCACCGCCTGCACACCATCTGGCTTACCGGCGATCGTTCCATTGATGCCTTCGGCGGCCAGCAGCAACGTGCCCTTGACCTCGTGCTCGCGGCACACCGCCAACAATGGCGCCTGCCAGCGGGCATGGTCTGGCAGTTCGACAAATTTGTACAGGGTGGCGGTCAGGTATCGGGACATGGGTCAGAGGCAAACAGACATGCGCTCCAGTGGCGCAGCCGCTATTGTCGCCGCTGCGCTGGCGCCGGTCATGCCCGCCGCGGGCCCCCGGTCACAGCGGCTGCAACGCATGCAGGTCAGGGGCCTGTACCCAGCCTGCGAATTCCTCGGCCAACTGCACACTGGCGCTGGCGGCCGCGCTCCAGTCCCGGATCCGCGCGGGCAGGTCATGGCCGTAATGGATGAAGTCGTTGCGGTCAGTCAGTTTGCCCCGGGGCAACCGGGCCACCCACTGCGGGTCGGGCGCGAGCAACAGCAGGTTGTCCAGAAACCGGGTCGGCTTGTGGCGCCACTTCAGGCCCTTGTCCAGCCAGCCGGGCACGACGGCGAGTCACGCACCCATGGCCTTGCGGTGCATCGTGTTGGTCAGGAAGGCGCCGAGGTAACCGATCGGCGTGCGCACGCGATGCTCGCGCCCCAGCAGATGGCGCCCGCGCGCCGTCACCACGTGCAAGCGGTAGCGCGGATGGGTCAGCACCTCGCTGACCCGTTGTCCGTAAAACGCCTGCAGGTTGCGTGCGAACGATTCGCTCACCTGCTCCGCCGTGGGACGCGACTGGCCGGGTTCCAGAGCGTAGTCCTGGCGAATGTAGTCATGCTCGAGCCGCTCGAACGCTGCAACGCAGTGGTCCAGGCAGGCCGTGGCCATGCGCCAGGCTGCGATCGACACACCGACCAGGTCCACCGGCGTGTCAGCCTGCGGCAACCATTGACCGAACAGCCAGCGGTCGAGCGGGCGCAGGATCAATCCCTTGGGCCCACCC
>CAZADK010000059.1:10228-12436 GCA_964483855.1 uncultured Rhodoferax sp. | reverse complement strand
CACCCGCGCCCCGGTGCGCCAGATCAAGCAGGCGGCCCTGGCCATGGGCACGCGCCTTTTGCGTGATGCCGGCCTGGACCTGGTGCGCAGCGGGCTGACCAGCCTGCAGGAGTTGAACCGTGTGGTCACTTGACCGGGGCGCGTTGTGCGTAGGCCTGGCCGAGCGGCAGGTGGTGTTCGCGCGCACCTGGCCCTGGGGCACGGTGCGCGCGACCGACGGCGCGGTGAGGGCCTGCCTGTCGAACGAAGACCAGCCGCCATGGCGGGCCGCCGTGGACACGCTGGCCGCCTGGCTCGGCCAGGCGTCGGCGCGTCCGCGCCCCGTGCGCGTGGCCTTGTCGGGTCGATTTGTGCGCTGGCAACTGTTGCCATGGAACGACGCCTTGGCGGGACCGGCCGAATGGCAGGCGTTTGCCCGTTGGCGGCTGCGCGAGACCTACGGTCCGTTGGCCGATCAATGGGCGATCCAGTACGCGGTGCGCCGACCCGGTCAGACGGTCTGCGCCTGCGCGATCGACCAGGGCTTGATCGATGCGCAGCAGCAAACATGCAACACTGCCGGCGTGCCGCTGCAATCCGTCACACCCTACTTCGCGAGTGCATTCGCCTATTGGCGGCGCAAACTGGATCGACGTGCAGCCTGGTTCGTGGTGCGGGAGTCCGATTGCCTGTCGCTCGGGCTGTTGCGCTCGGGCGACTGGCTCGGAATCACCAGCAGCCGGGTCGATGGCCATTGGCGGGCAGCGCTCGATCGCATGATGCTGCAGGCCGCCTTGCCGGTCGGGATGGAACCGACCGCGGCGCCGATGTACCTGGTCGCGCCGGCCGGCACCGTGGATGTGGACCCACGCACGGGTACGGGCATGGGCACGGGCACCCAGGCCCGGGGCTTGCAGCCTCCCGGCGATCCAGCCGCGCTTGCCTGGCGCATGGCGGTGGGCATATGACGATCGTCGTATCGCCGCCCGCGGACGGCCACCAGGCACGCCATGCGCTGGACCTGGACTTCGTGCGCCGGCGTCGCCTGGCCTCGCCCGTCGGGTGGCTGTTGCTGGCCACTGGCCTGGCCTGCATGGCCGTGGTAGCCATGGATCGTCTCGATGCGCGCGACAACCTGGCGCAGCTGTTGCAGCAGCAGGCGCGGCTGCAGCCCCCATTGCGTCCGCAGCCCGCCAGTGGCGCACGCAGCGCATCGGCCCCGGTGCCGCGCGCTGCCGGCGCCGATCTCGCACAGGTCCAGGCGCAACTGGCGTGGCCGTGGGACGCGGTGTTGCGGGAGCTCGAGTCCCATGCGGACCCGGACCTGGCCTTGCTCAGCATCGACATGCAGGGCCAGCGCCTGCGCGCGGTCGGGGAGGCGCCGGACATGGACACCGTCGTGGCCTGGCTTGGGCGGTTGCGAAGCTCGCCATGGATCGTGGCGGCCGACCTGTCGAGCCACGAGCCGCGCAAGGACGGGACGGTCGCGCTGCTGCGTTTTGCCGTCGACATTCGCTGGAAGGCGCCGTCATGACGTGGGTGCGGTGTTGTCGAGCCGCGAGCGCACCCCTTGCGCAACCGATGGCGTGTGGAGGAGCGCCGTGACTGCGCGGCGGCTGCAGGCCTGGTTGCGCTTCCTGCTGGCGCGCCACGGCTGGCCCGCCTTGGTCGGTCTGGTGCTGATCCTGTCTGCGCTGGGTGGTCAGCACTGGCTGGTGGCGCCGACGTTGTCGCAGGTCGAGGCGGCGCGGGCGCAGCTGCCGGCCCTGCGCCGGCAGTGGGTGCAGGCGCCGGCCGAAGTGCAGACGGATGCCCAGCGCCTGGCCGCCGCGCTGGCGGCATTGCCAGCGCCGGCCGGCGCCCTGGCCGCCGTCGATACCCTGCACCGCCGCGCGGCGCGGCACGGCGTGGTCCTGTCCCACGGTGAATACCGGCTCTTGCCGCCCGGCAGCGCGCCCTGGGCCCGCTACCAGATCACGTTGCCGGCCCAAGGCAGTTACCGGTCGCTGCGCGCCTGGCTCGCCGACGCCATGAATGCCGAGCCGGCGCTGGCGCTCGACGAACTGAGCCTGCGGCGCGGCACGGTGGGTGACGCGACGGTCGAGATGCGGGTGCGCCTGACGTTGTTCCTGCGTGGGGCCACCTGAATGGTCGCCACCCGTCACCTGCTGCTGTCGCTGGCCCTGGTGGCCACGGTGGTGGCGTCATTCATCGACCTGCCCGAGGACG
>CAZADK010000059.1:0-10218 GCA_964483855.1 uncultured Rhodoferax sp. | reverse complement strand
CGAGGACGACGTGCCCGAGCTGACGGTGCGATCGAGCCGGTCCAACGCCGCCGACCGGACGCCGGCACCGCCCGCCGGCGCGACCGCGGTGTCGCCAGCGCCGGCCGCTCCCGCCTTCGCCGCGTCGGCCGCACGGCCGGTGTTTGCCGCGGCCGTGGCGGACCTGTTCAAGGTTCACAGCTGGCAGCCCCCGCCTGCACCCGCGCCTGCACCCGCGCCTGCGCCTGCGCCGGCACCGGCACCGGTTGCCGCAGCCACGCCCGCGGTCACGGCAGCGCCACCGCTGCCATTTCGCTACATCGGCAAACTGGTGCAGGACAGTGGTGTGACCGCCTTCGTCAGCCTGGGCAGCGTCACCCATGTGTTGCGCCCCGGCGACCTGGTGGCTGGCTACCGGGTTGCGTCGATAACTGCCGCCGGCATGGAGTTGGTCTACCTGCGGCTGGACGAAAAGCAACATCTGTCATTCGGAAACACCCCTTGAAACACTCGCCCGCCTCATCCCGCATGGCCCTGGTTCTGGCCGTGGCACTGGGTCCGCTGCTGTTCGTCGGCTGTGCCTCCAATTCGGCCATCACCGAGAGCCGGGCCTTGCTCGCCGAAGGCCGGATCGAGGACAGCGTGTCACGGCTCGCGCGGGCGCTGCGCGAGAATCCGGACGACAAGGCCTTACGCACGCAGTATTTCCGCCAGCGCGACCAGGTCCTGGGACAGCTGCTGTCATTGGCGCAGGCCGAGCTGATGGCCGATCGGCGCGATGCCGCGCAAGCCGCCTTGCAGCGGGTGCTCGAGCTGGACCCCGGCAACGGCCGCGCACGCGACGGCCTGGCCGACATCGCCCGGGCGCATCGCCATGACCTGCAACTGCAGGAAGCGGCAGCGCTGGCGCAGCGCGGCGAAGCCGACGCGGCGCAGCAGGTGGTGCGCGCCGTGCTGGTGGAGAACCCCGGCCACGTGCGGGCGCAGCGGGAGATGCAGCAATTGCGCGCGCAGGCGGCCCGGCAGCAGGCGGCCGCGCAGGCACTGGCGTCGCCGTTCGCCAAGCCGATCACGCTCGAGTTTCGCGACACCACGCTGCGCACCGTGTTCGAGGTGATTGCGCGCACCTCGGGCATCAACTTCGTGTTCGACAAGGACGTTCGCGCCGACACCAAGGTCACGATCTTCATGCGCAACACCAGCATCGACGATGTGGTCAAGCTGTTGCTGGCGACGAACCAGCTCGATCGCAAGCTGCTCAACGAGAACTCGATGCTGATCTATCCCAGTACACCGGCCAAGACACGGGAATACGCGGAACTGGTCACGCGCAGCTTCTACCTGGCCAACGCCGACGTCAAGCAGGCGCAGGCGATGGTGCGCGCGCTGGTCAAGACCCGCGATGTGTTCGTGGACGAGAAGCTCAACCTGCTGGTGATGAAAGACACGCCGGAGGCGGTGCTGTTGGCGGAGCGGTTGCTCGAATCACTGGATATGGCCGAGCCCGAGGTCATGCTCGACGTCGAAGTGCTGGAGGTCACGCGCAGCAAGCTGCTTGACCTCGGCCTGCAGTTCCCGGACCAGGTCGGTTACGGCCTGCTGCAGCCAAGCAGCAATTCGACGATCGTGAACAACGGCGTGACGCAGACCAACACCAACCTTGGCGGCACGTTGGCGCCCGGTTTTGTGGACCTGCGCAATCGTTCCGGACTGACCTCGTTCGTCACCAACCCGGCGCTGCTGCTCAACCTGAGGAACCAGGATGGGGATGGCAATCTGCTGGCCAATCCGCGCATCCGGGTCAAGAACCGCGAGAAGGCCAAGATCCACATCGGCGAGAAGCTGCCGGTGTTCACCACGACCTCGACTGCCAACGTCGGCGTTTCCGCATCGGTCGCCTACCTGGACGTCGGTCTCAAGCTCGAGGTCGAACCGAACGTGTTCCTCGACGACGATGTCGCGATCAAGGTCGGCATGGAGGTCAGCAGCATCGTCAAGGAGGTGGCTGGTCCGTCGAGTTCGCTGGCCTACCAGGTCGGCACGCGCAGCGTGGCCACGACGCTGAGGCTGCGCAACGGAGAGACCCAGGTGCTGGCCGGGCTGATCAGCGATGAGGAGCGCAACAGCGCCAGCCGGTTGCCAGGACTGGGCGACGTCCCGTTGCTCGGGCGTCTGTTCTCCAGCCAGCGCAACAACAACAACAAGACCGAGATCGTGCTGCTGATCACGCCGCGCATCGTGCGCAATATCAACCGGCCGCTGGCCAGCGGCGTCAGCATGCCCGCCGGTTCGGAGACTTCGATCGGGGCGCCGGCACTGGTGCTGCGCAAGACCGAGCCAAGCAGCCTCGGGTTGTCGTCGACCCCGACCGGGGGCGCGGCGTCCGGCCCGGGCGTGCCGCCGCCGCCGCGCAACGTGCTGCCGTTGCCGGCCCCAAGCCCGCCCGCGCCGGCGACCGACGCCGATCCAGCGCAAACCCAGGAGCAGGCCGGCGCAGCCGCCACGCCGCCCGGCGCGGCAGGGCAGGCCGGCGCTGGAGGGCAGGCCGGCGCGCCGGCGGCGCCACCGGCCACGGCTGCGCCACCGGTCGATCCGAACGCCCTGCGCCCGATCACGATCAACCCGCCCTCGATCAGCCCGCCATCGATCACGTTACCCGGGACCCGGCCATGACGCGGCGCAGTGCCGGATTCACGCTGATCGAGCTGGTCGTGACGGTGGCCATCGTCGGCATCCTGGCGTCCATTGCCGCGCCGCTGGGCGCTCTATCGGCGCAACGCGCCAAGGAGCAGGAACTGCGGCTGGCGCTGCGGCAGATCCGGGGCGCGCTGGACGCGTACAAGCAGGCTGTCGATGACGGCCGCATCGAGCGGCGCGCCGACGGGACCGGTTATCCGGCGACACTCGCGCTGCTGGCCGACGGCGTGACCGACGTGTCGAGGCCCGACGGCCGCAAGCTGTACTTCCTGCGCCGGGTGCCGCGCGACCCGTTCCATCCCGATCCCGAGCTTGCCGCGCAGCAGACCTGGGGCTTGCGCGCCTATGCCAGCCCACCCGACGCACCGGCGCAGGGGGACGACGTCTACGACGTATATTCGTCGTCCGCGCGGGTCGGCCTCAACGGCATCGCCCACCGGCAGTGGTGAACCATGCGCAGGGGATTCACGCTGATCGAGTTGCTGGTGGTGATGGCCATCATCGCCACCTTGCTCAGTATCGCCACACCGCGCTATTTCCAGCATCTCGAGCGCGCGCGCGAGACGGCGCTGCGCCAGACCCTGGTGGTGGCGCGCGATGCGATCGACAAGTTTCATGCCGACACCGGCCGTTATCCGGATACCTTGTCGGAGCTGGTCGAGCGTCGCTACCTGCGCAGCGTGCCGCAGGATCCGATCCTCGAGAGCAGCGGCGACTGGGTTCTCGTGCCCCCGCCCGATGAGGGCACTGGCATCTGGGATCTGCGCAGCGGCGCTGCCATCGAGGGCAAGTCGTATGGCCAATGGTAATTTTGGGCAGCCGCCACCTCGGCGCCAGCGGGGATTCGGCTATCTGATGGCCTTGTTCGCGATTGCTGCCACCGGGCTGCTGCTGGCGGCGACCGGCGAGGTCTGGCAGACGACGGCGCGGCGCGAACAGGAGGCAGAGCTATTGTTCGTCGGTGCCCAGTTCCGGCAGGCGATCGCCAGTTACTACCGCGCCGGACCCGCCGATGCGCGCGTCTATCCGCGGACACTGGACGAATTGATCGAAGACCGCCGCTTTGCGGTGCCGCGTCGCCATTTGCGCCGCCTGTACCGCGATCCGGTCACCGGGCAGCCGCAATGGGGCCTGGTGCGTGTCTCCGGCCGCCTGGTCGGCGTGCACAGCCTGTCGAGGGAGCGCCCATTGCGCAGCGCGTTCGGATTGCGCGACGCGGCATTCGCCGAAGCGTCCGGCTACGACCAGTGGATCTTCGGCCCGGACACCAGCGCGCTGGCGCAGGTGGCCGCGCCGGCCGCGCCGCCGGGCAAGCCAGTGCGGGCCGCCGAATGACGAGCGCCGCGCCGGTTCGATTCCCGTCGCCGTCCCCGTCCCAGGTGCGCCCGGCGTGCCACAACCGAAGGCGCTCCGATGTCTGACCCGGACACTTTCACTGCGCTCGGTGTCGAGGACCGGGACCACCTGGTCGACGTGCTGGACGGGTCGCTGAAGGTTCGCACCCGTGCACAGTTCTACCTGTGGACCCAGGGCGCCCTGCAGCGTTTCCTGCCCCATGAGACGGTCTTGTGCCTGAGCGGGCCGGTGGCGCGCATGCGCTTCGAGCTCAATGTGTTCTCGCGCGCGATCGACGCCGCGCAGGATCAGGACGCGGGTCGGCTGGACAACATGTTGCTGCGGCTGGTCGAAGACTGGTTGCGCAGCGGCCAGTTGCCGCGCCTGTTTCCACTGGTGCCGCAGGGCGCGGTGGAGCGCCGCCAGCTGTGTATCGAGTTCAAGCGCCGTGGCTTGGGCCATGTGGCCGTGCACGGCGCGCGCGAGGCGCGCGACGGCGCCGGCAGCCTGTTCGCCTTCCTGGGCCTGGGCGAGGCGCCCGGACCCCGCCACGCCTATCTGCTGGATCTGCTGATGCCGCACCTGCACATGGCGTTGCATCGGGTGCTGCAACACGAGGCACAGGGACCGGCGGTCGATGCGATCGCGGCGCCCGGCAACGGCAGCCTGACGCGGCGCCAGTTGCAGGTGCTGTCGTGGATCAAGAGCGGCAAGACCAACGAGGAAATTGCCAAGATTCTCGATGTCAGCGCACCGACGGTCAAGAATCACGTGCAGAAGATCCTGCGCAAGCTCGATGCCAGCAATCGTGCCCAGGCAGTTGGCAAGGCCGACAGCTTGGGCCTTTTCGCCATCCGCGCGCACGCTCGCGCAGGCGACGCCCAGGTAGACATCGCCTCAAGCGGGCAGCCGGTCTGACTTTGGGCACCCCGTCGTGGGCCCAATCAATTGCCTCTCGCACTCTGATCCCGATGGGCGCGGGAGGTTTCCCGGAACGGTCCGAACGGACTACGAATCCCGGGCCGATGGCCGGTGGCGCTGTCATGTCCCGTTCCTAAAGTACAGGCACGGCAACACAGGAAGTGGTGGGTTGCCGAAGGTGCTTCGTCAATAGGGCAGCCGCCCGGGCGGCATACGTCCACCAGATCGTCAACCCAACTAAGGAATCGCATATGAAACTCAGACTCATCGCCCTGGCAGCTGCTTTGGCGGTCGCCGGCGCTGCGCAGGCGAAGATCGCCGACAGCGCCGATAACGGCAACAACTTCTCCGGCGACCTGTTCGCCAGCCTGGTCAGCGTGACCAACACCGCGTCGTTCACCGTCGACCTCGGCCTGCGGCTCGACCAGTTCGTGTCGGCCATCGGTCCGACGCAGCTCGGTATCAAGCTGGTGTGGGACCTGAACGACAGCAGCTTCACCGACATGAGCGTGGTATCCACCGGTCTGGCCGCGCTGATGCAGCCGCTGAACTACGGCACGGTGTTCAACACCTTCGCCACGCCCGCCGTGATCGGCGCAAGCGACCTGCGCTTCGATGTCAAAGCTATGGACGGGCTCCCGGCCTTTCTCCCCAACGCCGGATTGAACCGTTACCTGACGACCTCGAACGCTCCGTCGATCACAGCGACCAACGGGCAGGTGTTCAATATGGACTTCGTGGACATTTACCCCACCGCCGCCAATGGGGACACGACCAATAGCACCCACGGCGATTCCTTTGCCACGGCCGGCGCGAACATGCAGGACAACGGCGACGCGTTCAACGTGTATTTCGTCAATGGCAGTGCCAACAACTGGAAAGGCGCCACGAGCTTCCAGTCGCCGGGCAGCATCGCCGAGCCGTTGAACTTCTTCTTCCTGACCAACACGTCGTCGACCGCATCGCAACAAGCGTCCGTTACCACGTTCGCGGGCCAGTGGCATTTCGACGCTGCGACCGCACAGCTGAGCTATGCCGCACCGGTGCCGGAAGCCGAGACCTGGGCCATGCTGCTGGCCGGCCTGGGGATCATGGGCGCCGTGGTGCGCCGCCGTAACAAGCGGTCCTGATCCCGGGCGTGGCATCGGTCGTACCGTGGGGTGCGATCGGTGCAGCGCCATCGTTCGATTCTTCGTTGAAGCTGCCGGCCGTGTGCCGGTGGTGGAGTCTGCTCGTTCCATCCATCTTGTCTTTTGGAGTCAAATCATGAAACTTTCCCGCCTCGCGTTGGCCGCCGCAGCTGTGGCAGCCGCGCCCGCCTTTGCCGCCACCGGTAGCCTGCAAACCCTCTACGGCGTGGCCCCGGCCGATACCGTGTTCATCTCCGGCGCCTCGGCCTTGTCCGGGTCGCTGAACAACGTCGTCGCGGCCAACTGCACCGGCGGCGCGACCAACGTGAAAACGCTGACCATCGGCGGCAGCACCAGCGACGGCCGTGTCACGGTCTGCACTTCCAATTCCACCGGCGGCAGCCCGTTCGCGGGCCCGTTCGCGGTTGTCAAGCGCGACACCAACGGCTCGTTCGACGGCGTCGGCCCGGTGATTTCGCAGACAGGCCTGCAGACCTGGGCCGACATCAGCAATTGCGACAGCACCGCGCTGACCTGCGCGCTGGACAGCACCACGGTGCGCGTGCCGAACGCCGGCCTGACCGATGTCGACACCAACGTCTGGGTTGGCATGGCCAATACGGGCGCGTTGAGCATTCCAGTGCCGACACCCACGAGCACCGTGCTCAGTGGCGGATTCGCCGGCCAGGGCTTCGGCGTGATGGTCAGCGAGTCGTTGTACAACGCGATGATGGCCAAGCAGAAGACGGAAGGTAGCCTGTCGGCCAGCTGCGTGGCCAATAATTTCACCGCGGGAGCGTGCCAACCCAGCATCAGCAAGGCCGAATACGCGGCGGTCGTCGATGGCGGCAATTTTGCCTTCATCGCCAATGGCGCGTTGTCTGGCGACGCCGGCGTGATCAACCTGTGCCGCAGGGTGGAGACCTCCGGCACCCAGGCCACGTCCAACGTCGTGTTCCTGAACAACTCCTGCGGCAACGCCAACCCGACGCTGGGCTTCAAGAATCCCAAGTTCGTGGACTTGCTCAACAGCCCCACCGCAGTGGCGTTCAGCAGCGCCAACGGCAACGCGGTGACCGGAAACTACGACGACTTCGGCGGTGCTTTCGGCCTCTTCGAAGGTTCCGGTACCGGCGATGCTCGCAACTGCGTGATCCGGCGCAACACCGGCAAGAACCCCAACAACGTCGCCGACTTGTTGGGCAACTATGCCATCGGCTGGATTTCGCTGGAGAATGCGCCGGCCTCCGGCTGGAAGTATCTCAAGCTCGACGGCGTCTCGCCGAATGCCTTCCAGGTGGTGGTCGGTAGCGCCGCGGACATTGCCGGCGGCGGTGCGTCGGACGGCTGGGCGCAGGATGCCACCCAGCGCGTCAACGTCGTCAAGGCCCTGTACGACGCGGCTCCGGAGCTCGAGATGCTGTGGCCGTCGTCGACGCCCTTCAGTGCCTTCCTGACCAACCTGAAGAACACCTTTGCCAGTCCGAACGCGGTCAACACCCGCGGCATCTTCCAGGCCAACGGTACCTTCAGCCATGCGGCCTTCCCGGCGCAGGTGCACCGCGGCACCCGCGGCGGCAACTTCTGCTCGCCGCAGGTTCTGGCCGAGTGACCTGATCGACTCCGCGCCGCGAACGCGATGGCGCGGAGCGGTCCGGGCGCTTGCATGGATCCACCTCCCGGTTCGCCGGTGGGTGGTTTCGGCTTTTCGGGCACATGCCCGCGAGACAACGGAACGACATGGCAATGAGTATTCGGTGCATGGCAGCGGTGTTGTTGCTGGTGGGCTGGCTGGGCAGCGCCCAGTCTCAGGAGGCGCGCTTCGACGTGTTCGAGTTTCGGGTCGAAGGCGCGACCCTGTTGCCGGTGATCGCGGTCGAGCGGGCGGTTTATCCGCACCTGGGCGAGGGCAAGCTGCTGGCCGACGTCGAGAATGCGCGCGAGGCGCTGGAAAAGGCCTATCACCAGGCCGGTTATCTGACCGTGCTGGTCAGCATCCCGCGGCAGAAGGTCGAGGACAAGGTCGTGCGGTTATTGGTGACCGAGGCCCCGGTGGACCGGCTGCGAGTGGTGGAGTCGCGGTATTTCAGCCTGGGCGCGATCAAGGCCGGTGTGCCTGAACTGGCCGAGGGCCAGGTTCCGAACTTTCCGCAGATGCAGGCCGAACTGGCCGCGCTCAACCGCAGCCCGGACCGACGCGTGACGCCAGTGCTGCGCCCCGGCAAGACACCTGGGACGGTGGAGGTGGATCTCAAGGTGCAGGACCGGCTGCCACTGCACGGCAGCGTGGAGCTCAACGATCGCTACAGCCAGGACACCTCCCGCGCCCGACTGAGCGCCAGCGTGCGATACGACAACCTGTGGCAGCGCCAGCACAGCATCGGCCTGACGCTGCAGACCGCGCCGCAGAACCCGCGTGAGAGCCAGGTGATCTCTGCCAACTACACGTGGCCGCTGGAATCGGGCGATTTTCTGTCGTTCTACGGTGTACGTTCCGATTCCGATGTGGCGGCCGTTGGCACACTGAACGTCGTGGGCAAGGGCACGATCCTGGGTGCGCGTTACATATTGCCGCTGCGCGGACAAGAGGGTTTCTTTCACACCGCGTCGGCGGGCGTGGACTACAAGGATTTCGACCAGTCGGTCAATCTCATCGGCAGCGGCGGTTTCAACACGCCAATCACCTACATGCCATTGACGCTCGGATGGGATGGCACCTGGCTGGGCGAGCAGCGCAGCAGCAAGCTGGGGTTGGCGTTCAATTTCCATCTGCGCGGGCTGGTCGGTGAAGAACAGGAGTTCGCCGACAAGCGCTTCAAGGGTCGGCCGGGTTACGGGTATCTGCGCGGCAATGCCTCGCACCAGCGATCGTTCGATGGCGGTTGGACCTTGCATGGGCGTGTCGGCTGGCAACTGGCCGGTCAACCGCTGGTATCGAACGAGCAGTTGGCCATTGGCGGCGTCGATACCGTGCGCGGTTATCTGGAGTCTGCCGCGCTGGGTGACCGCGGCTTGCATGGCAGTCTGGAACTGCTCGGTCCCAACCTGGCGTCCTGGATCGGGTCGTCGGCGCAGGAACTGCGGGTGCTGGCCTTTGCGGATGCCGGAATGGTCAAGGTCATCGATCCGATCACCGCTGTGGACAATTACACGTTGTCCGGCGTCGGGCTGGGCTTGCGACTGAAGATGGCCGCAGGCTTGTCGGCGTCGCTGGACTGGGCGCTGGCGCTCAAAGCGCTCGGACAGACGCGACGTCATGCCAGCCGCTGGTATGCGCGGCTGGCTTATGAATGGTGAAGATGCAGGAGATCACGACATGAATCACGATTGCCATCGGCTGGTATTTTGCGTAACCCATGGGACCATGGTGGCGGTGGCCGAGACGGTGCGCGGGCGCGGCAAGGGGCGCCATGCGGGGGTATTGGCGGGCTCGGTGCTGATGGCGGCGCTGGCCGGCCCCGGCGCCGCACTGGCCGAATTGCCGGTGCCGTCGGCCGGCGGCAACACGCCGGCCTTCGTGACCCATGGCCAGGCGGCATACCAGGTCAACGGTGTGCAGGCCCAGGTCAACCAGGTCGGCAACACGGCCATCCTGAACTGGCGCAGCTTCAATGTCAGTCCGGGCGCCTCGGTGCAGTTTCGCCAGGTCGACAACCTGAGCCGCAATCAGGCGGTACAGGGTGCCAACTTCACGACGCTGAACCGGATCTGGGACAACCAGCCCAGCGTCATCGCCGGCGCCCTGGGTCAGGCCGCCGGGCAGAAGGCCAACGTGATCCTGGTCAATGGCAACGGCATTGCGTTCATGGGCGGGGCGCAGGTGAACCTGAACAGTTTTACCGCCAGCAGCCTGGACATCAAGGACAACTATATTCTTTCAACCCTGTTTCCCGGCGACGGCATTGCGCAGTTCCAGGGCGATACCGGTTTCATCAAGGTGTTCGAGGGCGCCCGCATCTCGGCCGGCAATTTCGGCCGGGTGATGTTGCTGGCGCCAACCGTGGTGAACCAGGGCAAGGTCGAGGCACCCGACGGCCAGGTCATCGCGGCGGCCGCGACCAAGGTCTACCTGCGGGCTGCCGGCGGCGAGGACGCGAATGTGCGCGGCCGTCAATTCGCCCAGGTTGCTGACATGGCCTAGCTGGTCCAGCGCCGC
>CAZADK010000058.1:9903-12519 GCA_964483855.1 uncultured Rhodoferax sp. | reverse complement strand
GTTTCTTCGGGATCGGCAGGTTGCCCCATTCGGGCATGCCAGGCGCGCCGACCGGGCCGGCGTTGCGCAATACCAGCACGGTGTTCTCGTCGCAATCGAGGTCGGGATCGGCCATCGCGGCCAGCATCTGCGGTTGGTTGTCGAACACCAGTGCCCGGCCGCTGTGGCGCAGCAGATGTTGCGATGCCGCGCTCGGTTTGATGACTGCACCCTCGGGCGCCAGGTTGCCGCGCACCACCGCGAGGGCGCTGGCCTGCGTGACCGGGTTATCCAGCGGCCGGATCACCTGCGCGTCGAGCACCTCGGCACTGGCGATGTTGTCGCCGATGCTGCGGCCGTTGACCGTCATCGCATCGAGCGCCAGGTGGGTCTGGATCTGCCGCATCAGCGCCGGCAGGCCGCCGGCGTAATAGAAATCCTCCATCAGGCGATCGCCACTGGGGAACAGGTTGGCCAGCACCGGCACCTGGCGGCCGATCACGTCCAGGTCGTCAAGGCTCAAAGGCACACCGGCACGACGGGCCATTGCGATGATGTGCACTGCGGCGTTGGTGGAGCCGCCCAGCGCCATCTGCACGGCGGCAGCGTTGTGGAAACTGCTGGCGCCGAGCAGCCTCGAAGGCTTGAGGTCTTCCCAGATCATGGCCACGATACGTTCGCCGCAGTCGGTCGCCATGCGGGTGTGGGCCGAGTCCATCGCCGGGATCGAACTGGCGCCCGGCAGGGTCAGCCCCAGCGCCTCGGCGATGCCCGTCATTGTCGACGCGGTGCCCATGGTGTTGCAGGTGCCTGGTGTGCGTGTCATGCGCGACTCCAGGTGTTGCCATTCCTGGCTGTCGATGTTGCCGGCCTGAAGTTCGTCCCAGAACATGCGGGTATGGGTGCCGGCGCCGACGGTGCGCGACACGCCTGCCTTGACATGGCGGTCGTTGAGCATCGGGCCGGCGGGGCAGAAGATGGTCGGGATATCCATGCTGATCGCGCCCATCAGCGTGCCTGGCGTGGTCTTGTCGCAGCCGCCCAGCAGGACGGCACCGTCGCACGGCAGGCTGCGCAGCAGCTCCTCGACCTCCATCGCCAGGAAGTTGCGGTACAGCATCGTGGTGGGCTTGACCATCACCTCGCCCAGGCTCATCGCCGGCAATTCGACCGGGAAACCCCCGGCGAGCAGGATGCCGCGCTTGACCGCCTCGGCGCGTTCGCGCAGGTGGGCGTGGCAGGGAGAGAGATCGCTCCAGGTGTTGATGATGGCCACCATCGGGCGTTCCATCACGTCTTCGCGCCGGATGCCTTGCTGCTGCATGCGCTGGCGGTGCGCAAAGCCGCGCATGCCGGCATCGGCGAACCAGCGCCGGCTGCGCAACTGGTCCAGGGTTTTGGAAGGGGGTGTTTTCACAGAACCGGTGGGTGAATGTTTGCGCTAACATTAACAAGGACGTAACCGCCTGTCATCATGGCAAACCCTATGAAGTCATCCAGATCACCCGCAAGCCCCGATGTGCCGCCAGCGAGCCGCTTGCCAGGTACGCACGGGCGCAGCCTCGGTCGTGCGACGCAGGCGACCGTGGCTGAGCAAGCTGGCGTGACTTCGATGACGGTGTCACGTTTCCTGCGCTCGCCCGAACGGGTTGCCAGCGAGACGGCTGACAAGATCCGCGCCGCACTGGAGCGCACCGGTTACACGCCCAACAAACACGCCGGCATGCTGGCTGGGCGGCGCTCCAGTGTCGTGGCCGTGATCGTTCCCAGCATCGCCAGCTCCACCTTCTCCGGCACGGTGCAGGCGCTCAGCGACGGCCTGCAGTCACACGAATTGGAGCTGCTGCTGGCGGCGACCAACTACGAGCCGCAGCGCGAGGAGCAGCAGATCCGCGCGGTGCTGGCCTGGTCGCCGTCGGCGCTGGTCGTGACCGGTCGCACCAGAACGCGGGCCGCGACCGCGTTGTTGCGCCAGGCCCGGGCGTGCGGCATGCCGGTGGTGCAGATCTGGGATTTCGATGCCCGCGACAACGAGTTCATGCAGATCGGTTTCAGCCATACCCGGGTCGGCGAATTGATGGCGCGGCATCTGCTGGCGCGCGGGTATCAGGACCTGGTCTATGTGGACAACAACGTGCCGCAGGACCTGCGGGCACACGAACGCGGCAAGGCCTTCGTGCGTGTCGCACGCAAAGCCCAGGCGCGGGTGCGGGTGGTGGCCATGGCACGTACGGAGCCTATGGCCGCCGGGCGAGCAGTGTTGCAGCAGCTTGTGGCCCAGGGGCTGCCGCGCGCCATGGCCTTCGCCAGCGACTTTCCCGCCGCTGGCGCCTGGTTGGCAGCCCAGGACGCCGGCATCGCAGTGCCGGGGCAGCTGGCGATGCTGGGCTTTGGCGATTACCCGATCGGGTCCCAGCTCGGCGCCGGCTTGACCACGGTCAGTGTGGATCGCCAGTCGCTGGGCACGATCTGCGCGCAGCAGGTGTTGTCGATGGTGTATCCGGATACGTCCCCGCCGGTAGCGGCAGACCAGCGCGAGATCAGGCCGCGGATCGTGGAGCGGGGGACCACGTGACCACAAGGTACATGCCTGGCGACGCCCTGCCAATGCCGTGGCGCTGCACCGCCGCCTTGCCA
>CAZADK010000058.1:0-9803 GCA_964483855.1 uncultured Rhodoferax sp. | reverse complement strand
GCTCAGCCGCCGCCTTGCATATCCCACGGTCCGAAACGATGTGGAGCAGGCGCATCTTGGTACGGTGACCCCATAACCAGGCAACGTCGATCGAACCCAGGGGTGTCAACCGGCAACCTGAGCGAGTTTCTCCAACTGCGCCACCACCGCATCCGCCACCTGTAACCCATCCTTGGCCGCCTTGCGCTCCAGCACCAGGCGCCGCGCTCCCGCCAGCCGCACGCCGTCGTCGCGCAGCATCTCGGTGATCACGGTTTCCATCCGGTCGTAGTAGGCATCGATGCCGGCCAGTGCGCCCGGATCAATGACGATGAAGGCCTGGCCGATACGCGGCTGGTTGCCTTCATCGACAAAAAACGAGCTGGCCTCGAAACCGAACTGCGCACCGATGACGGCGGTGACCAGCAACTCGACCATCAGCGCCAGCATCGCGCCCTTGGGGCTGGTCGCGGCGCCGACCGGCAGCATGGAACCCATCATGCCTTTTTGCGGATCGGTGGTGGGTTCGCCATCGGAGTCGACTGCCCAACCGAGCGGAATCGATTTGCCTTCCTTGGCCGCCACCATCAGCTTGCCACGCGCCACTTCGCTCAGCGACAGGTCGATCATCAACGGGTCGCCACCGCGGCGCGGGAAAATAGCGGCCACCGGGTTGGTGCCGAACACCGGATGTTTGCCGCCGGCCGCCGGCATCGCGGCGGGCGAATTGGCGAACGCGAGCGCGACCATGCCAGCCTGCGCGACGGGTCGCAGGTGGTCGACCATGACGCCGGCGTGATGGCTGTTGGTGACGCCGGCGAAACACACACCGAGTTCGCGCGCCGTTGCAATGGCCTTGTTGATCGCCAGGTCGCAGGCCGGAAAGGCCAGGCCGGTGCCCGCGTCCACCAGCAGCGCCGCGCCCTTTTGCCGCGCCACCGTGGCCATCGCCTGGCCATCGGCACGACCGTTGCGCAGATGGGTGCTGTACTGGCCGACCCGGCTCAGTCCGTGGCCGGACAGTCCCTGCGATTCGGCCAGCACCAGCGCCCGCGCCACCGAGCGGGCCATGGTGTCGTTGGCGCCCGCCGCCGCCAACGCCTTCGCCACCAGATCGGTGGCCTGTTGGATCGAGAGTTGGGCCATTACTGCAAGGCCTCCAGCACTTTTTCGGCAATCAGGAAAGACACGCGTTCGTTCGATTCGGCGCTGACACCCGAGATATGCGGCGTCAGCAGCAGATTCGGGCAGTCCTGCAGTTCGGCGCTGGCGGCCAGCGGCTCGTTGTCGAACACGTCGATCGCGGCGCCACCCAGGTGCTTGGCACGCAAGGACGCAGCCACGGCGGACAGGTCCACGATATGACCGCGCGAGGTGTTGATCAGCACCGCACCGGGCTTCATCGACGCGATGCATCTGGCATCGAACAGACCGCGCGTGGCATCGACCAGCGGCACGTGCAGGGTGATCACGTCCGCCTGCAAGATGAGTTCCTGCAGACCGACAAACTTGACGCCAGTCTGCTGGAACACCGGTGTGTCGGCATCGAGCATCGCGTCAAAGGCAATCACGTCCATGCCCAGGCCTTGCGCCAATCTGGCCGTCGTGCGCCCGATCGAGCCGAAGCCGATGATGCCCAAGGTCTTGCCGGCAGTTTCGCGGCCATGGCTCAGCGCATTGCGCGGCCACTTGCCGGTTGCCACGTCGGCGCTGGACGCGAATGCACCGCGCAGCAGCATCATGGCCGCGGTGATCACATATTCGGCCACGCTCAGTGCGTTCGCGCCGGTGGCGGGTATCACCGCCATGCCCTTGGCTTCGCAGGCCGGCACATCGATGTTGTCCAGGCCCACGCCCAGGCGGCCGATCACCTTGCAGCGCGTCAGCGCGGCCAGCAGCTCGCCGCGGACCTGGGTGCGGTTGCGCACGATCAGCGCGTCGGCCGTTCGCGCGAGTTGCCGCAGGCGCGGCATGTCGTCGACCAGCGCCGGGTCATACACCACGTCGTGGCGCTCTTGTAGCTGCGCACAAGCGCGCTGGTCCATGAATTCGGAGATCACTATCTGCATGGTTGTCGTTTCTGGTTACAGGAAAGGAAGTCGTGGCGTTGGACGGGATCGTCAGGGCAAGGGTACTTGCAATGCGTGCTTGAACAACGCATACAGCAAACCCAGCACCGCCGCGCAGGAAAGCCCATAGGCCAGCGCGGTGCGCAGCGTCCAGCGGTCGTGGTTTGCGATCAACAGCAAGGCGGCCATCGCCGCTGCACCGGCCGGCAGGAACCCCAGCGGCCCGAGCGTAAAACCCCAGGCCAGCATGACAATGGCGACCAGGGCGCGACGCACCGACGATCCATCGACCGCCGCCGCGCGCCGGGTACGCCCGAGCCCCACCAGAACGATGTAGACGATGCCCAGCGCGATCAGCAGGGCGCCAACCGTGCGCGGAAACACCGCGCCCAGGTCGGAGTAATCACGCGCGGCCCAGATCGCGCCGGCACCGATCACCACCATGATGCCGCTGCCGATGGCGCCGGGCAGGTCGGCGCGGGTTGGGGCTTCACGCATTTTTTTCCTTCGCGATACGTACCCGGCGCGCCGCCCACCAGGGCCACAACAGACCGAGCACGATGAAGAAGATGATGGCCAGCGAAATCGGTCGGGCGAAGAATTCGGCCAGCACGCTGCCGCGCGCGCCGCCGATCAGGTGGCCCTGGACGAAACCGCGTTCGGCGATCGTGCCCAGGATCAGTCCGAGCACGATTGGCGAGGCGCTGAAGCCCATCCGGCTCACGCCCCAGGCGAGCACGCCGAGCACGACCATCTGCTGCACCTCGTGCACGTTGTTGTGCACTGCGTAACTGCCCAGCACCGTGAGCAGCGCCACCGAGGGCACCAGCACAGCCTTGGGGATCGCCAGAATGGAGCGGAACGCGAAGCGGCCGATCAGCAGACCGACCGGCAACATGATCAACGTGGCCAGGATAAGCCCCCAGATGAAGGTGTAGACGATCGGTGCCTGCTCGGTGAACAAGGTCGGGCCGGTACGGATACCCTGCACCAGCAAGGCGCCCAGAATGATCGCGTCCGGCGGCGTGCCCGGAATGCCGAGCACCAGCGTCGGGATGAAACCACCCCCCACGGTGGCATTGTTGGCCGACTCGGTCGAAAGCACGCCGTCGGGCTCGCCCTTGCCGAATTGTTCGCGTCGCGGCGAGGCGCGCTTGGCCTCCGAATACGACACCAGCGAGGCGATCGAGCCGCCGGCGCCGGGCAGGATGCCGACGACGGTGCCGATGATCGAACTGCGCGCCAGGTTGAACTTGGAGCGCCGGATGATGCGCAGCGCCTCCGCCAGGCGGAAACTCGCGACCCGGCTGCCGGACTCCAGGTGCGCCACCGGCGTGGCCACGAGGTCGATCAACACGGGAATGCAATATAGGCCGATCAGCGCCGAGACCACATCGATGCCGCCGAGCAGCGGCTTGAAGTCGCCGACGTATCGGATGTCGCCGCCGACCTCGGCCACGCCGACCATGGACAACAACAGTCCCAGGCCACCGCCAATCAGGCCCTTGATGGTGCTGCCTTCGCCCAGCGAGGCGATCAGTGTCAGCCCGAACAGGCCGAGCCAGAAGTATTCGACCGGGCCGAACTTCAGCGCCACGGTGGCCATCGGCGGCGCCAGCACCAGCAGAAACGCGGCGCCTACCAGGCCGCCGAAGACCGAGCCCAGGCAGGCCAGTGTCAATGCCAGGTCGCCATCGCCCTTGCGCGCCATCGGATATCCGTCGAAGGTCGTGGCGATCGACGATGGTGTACCCGGCGTATTGAGCAGGATCGCGGCGTATGCGCCGCCGTAGATCGCCCCGGTGTAGATGGCGCCCAGCGCGATCAGGGCGGCAGCCGGCTCCATCGCGAAGGTGAATGGCACGAGCACCGCCACGGCCATTGTCGCGGTCAGTCCCGGCAGGGCGCCAATGACGGTTCCCGCGATGACGCCACCGAGCGCCAGCAGCAGATTCCACGGCGTCAGTGCCGCCAGGAGGTAGTCAAGACTGCCCATGCAAACCCATCCCGTGAAATTGCCCCACCCGTCTCGTCCTGGTGCTGGCGCCGCAGCTCTGGACTCCCGAATACTGCGCCGTTCGCACCGAGCCCGCAGCATTCGCCGCGCGGTGGCCCGAGCCGGCACGCAACCGGCTTTGCGCGCAGCTCAGCTGCTGAAGAACCTCGCGGCGACGCGGTCCCGTCGTCGCTGTGCGAGGCCCGATCCAGCGCGCCGGCACGGTGTGCCCGACATCATTTCTTGACGATGCCCATTTCCTTGGCCAGCGCCTCGTATCGGGCTTTCACGTCGCTCATGAACGCTCCCATCTGGGCTGGCCCCACATTGAGCATCGCAAAGCCGCCTTCTTCCATCTTGCGGATGAACTCCGGATCGGCATTGACCTTGGCCAGATCGGCCGCGAGCTTGTTCTGGACGTCGGCCGGGGTGGACTTGGGAACGGCCACGCCACGATACGCGCCACCGACGAGGTTGTAGCCCTGCTCCTTGAATGTCGGGCAGTCGGGCAGCTTGGGATGGCGCTGCTCCATCGCCACGGCCAGGCAACGCACCTGGGCGCCGAGTTGCATCTGCACCGTCGTGTAACCCCAGCTGCCACTGACCTGCTTGCCGAGCAGGGCGGTATTGGACGGGCCGGTGCCACCGAATGGGACGTAGGTGGTCTTGATGCCCGCCATCTTGTCGAACTGGCGCTGCGCCAGGTGGTTGGCCGAGTTCGTGCCCGAGCCGGACAATGTCGTGGCGCCCGGCGCCTTCTTGGCCGCATCGACGAAGTCCTTCAGGCTCTTGATCGGGCCGTCGGACGGAACCAGCAGTGCGTCGGGTGTGTAGTGGAACCAGAATACCGTGCTGATCTCGTCGGTCTTGTAGCCCACGTCCTTCTCCAGCGGCTGCAGAACGATGTGTGGCAGGTTGGTACCCATCACCGTGTAGCCATCACCAGCCATGCTGTTGAGTTGCGACCAGCCGGCGGC
Source organism: uncultured Rhodoferax sp. (assembly GCA_964483855.1). GTDB lineage: Bacteria > Pseudomonadota > Gammaproteobacteria > Burkholderiales > Burkholderiaceae_C > CAISIP01. The sequence continues at coordinate 4,782 of CAZADK010000058.1, read as the reverse complement.
GCCTCCGGCACCCGCCTTGTACTGGATCGCCAGCCCTTGCCCGGTGAGCTTCTTGAACACCGGCTCCTGCAGCCGGGCGGAGATGTCGGATTCACCACCCGGCCCGAACGGGATGATGTAGTTGACGGTCTTGTCCGGGTAACCGGCGGCGAAAACCAGCGGCGCTGCCAGCGCGATGGCGCTGGCGATCAGGGCGGTGCGGATACGGATTGCCATGATTTGTCTCCTAGTGTGTTTGGCTGCGCTTGGGCCGATGGGCCGGTGCGTTCGGTTCGACCCCCGTACGTGCGGATCGGTGTCCGATGGCGCACAGGCGGTCAGTTGCATGTTATGTCATGCGCTTTCGTACAGGCGGGTCAGCACGAATTCACGGTGTCCCAGCGCTTCAGCGGCGGTCAGGCGGCCGTTGGCGGTGCGCAACATGCAGTCGAGCAGCTTGTCGCCAGCCTCGTCGAGCGTGATCTCGCGCTGCAGCAGACCGGTGGTATCGACGTCGATGTGTTCGCTCATCGTGCGCACGGTGCGCGGGTTGGCGCAAATCTTGATGACCGGCAGGATCGCGTTGCCGATCACGTTGCCCTGACCGGTGGGGAAGAAGTGCGCGACATAACCCGAGGCGGCGCACAGGGTGACCATCTCGGCGGCGGCGCTGCTCGAGTCCATGAACCACAGGCCAGGGTGGGTTGGGATCTCGGCCTTGTCGATGACGCCGTCCACCGTGCAGAGCTTGCCGATCTTCTGGATATTGCCCAGCGCTTTTTCCTCGATCGTCGTCAGGCCGCCGGCGATGTTGCCCTTGGTCGGCTGGCTGTCTGACAGGTCGCTGGTCTTGTGGCGATTGATGACGTCCTGGTAGCGGTCGAACATGAACTGGAACTTCTTGCGCACGTCGTCGTTGGCGCAACGCGCGGATACGATGTGCTCGCCACCGGTGAGTTCGGTCGTTTCGCCGAAACACAGGTAGTTGCCCAGTGGATGCAGTTTGTCGAACGCATTGCCGACGGTCGGGTTCGCCCCGCAGCCGCTGGTGGTGTCGGACTCGCCGCACTTGGTGCTGACCCACAACTCGGAGATCGGGCAGACCTCGCGCTGCAGTTCGCTGGCCCACTGCACATAGTCCTTGGCGACCTTGCTCGCGCGCAGGATGGTGTCGTGGTCGCCGTGCAGCTCGATGCCGAAACCGATCACCGGCTTGCCGGTGCTCTTGATGCCTTCGACGACCTTCTGCGTCCAGCCGTCCTCGATGCCGATGACGACGACGGCGGCAACATTGGGATTGCAGCCGGCACCGATCAGGGTGCGGAAATGCAGCTCCAGGTCGGCGCCGAACTGCAGCCGGCCGTAGGGGTGGGGTATGGCCATCGCCCCCTTGATGTTGTGCGCGACCGCCTCTGCCGCGGCGTTGGACAGGTCGTCCAGGGGCAGGATGATGACATGGTTGCGGATGCCGACACGGCCGTTTTCGCGCCGGTAGCCGAGGAAGGTGGTGTTTTGGTCGATGACGGACATGGTGTGTTTCTCGGGTCGGGAATGGACGGGATGTGGTTGCGTTCGAGCTGCGCTTACCAGCGCTTGGTCTTGATGTTGTGCACGTGGGCGTGTTGCCCGATCGTGATGGGCGCCACGACCTTGCCCATGTCGATGCCGTACTTGATGACGGTGTCGCCGACGCCCATGTCCTTGAGCGCGACCTTGTGGCCGATCGGGATGTCCTGCCGGGCCTGGACCTGGATGGTCTTGTCTTCGTCCATGATCCAGCCGGTCATGTCGGTACCGGCGGTCACGCCTTCCACCACCACGACGGCCACGGTGTCCCGGGTGTCGTGCAAAACAAAATGAATCATGGGGTCTCCAAAGGCATGGAAAGAAATTGAGAAGCGGATCGGGTACTGTGAAATCGCGAGTGTAGGGTTCGATTTCCGACTGTCAATCTAGTCATTCATATGACTTGATGGAATGGCACAGACCCCGATACACTGCGGCGCACCATGCACATCGATGCTCTTGAACTCAGCCCGCTGACCGACACCGCGTCGATGCCGCTGTACCGCCAGGTCAAGCGTGAATTGCAACGGGTGATCGAGTCGGGGCGCTGCGGTCCGGGCAAATCGCTGCCCAACGAGACCGTGATCGCGCGGGCGTTGCAGGTCAGCATCGGCACCTTGCGCCGCGCGGTCGATGAACTGGTGCACGAACACGTGCTGGTGCGGCGCCAGGGCAAGGGGACCTTCGTCGCGCTGCACGGCAACGACCGCTTCCTGTTCCAGTTTTTCCACATCGAGCCGCGCCCCGATCCGCGTTTTGGCGAACTGCCGCGGCAGCCGGAATACCCGATGGTGGAGAGCCTGGGTTTCGAGCGCGAGCGCGCCGGCGAGGTTGATGCCGGTATCTTGCGCATCAAGCCGGCCGATCCGGTGATCCGGTTCGATAACCGGTTGTCGCTGTCGGGGCGCGTCGTCGTGCACGACCGCATCACGATTCCCGCCATGATGTTCAAGGGCCTGACCGAGAAGCGTCTGGGCGAGCGCCAGAGCACGATCTACAGCCTGTACCAGACCGAATTCGGCATCACCGTGCTGCGCGCACAGGAGCGCACCCGCGCCGCCGCTGCCGACCGCACCACCGCCCGGTTGCTTGGCGTGCCGCTGGAACAACCTGTGCTGCAGGTGCACCGCATCGCCCTGACCTTTGGCGACAAGCCGGTCGAGTACCGCATCTCGACCATCAATACCGAACTGCACGACTATGTCAGCATGTTGTCCTAGCGACCGTGGTCGACTCGGCCGGGCCCGCCGCGACAAAGTCGTTGCGGCACGGCTGGTTCAGTCCTGCGAAAAGGCGCGCCAGCCCCACCAGATGCGGGTGAAGGTGGTCACCGCGCACATCGCCGCGAACACGCTGGCCAGCAGCGCAAAGTGCCGCGGCCAGAGGCACATCGCGATGAAGCAGGCCAGGGTCTCGGTTGCCTCGGTGAGCCCGCCCAGGAAGTAGAGTGACTTGTCGGGCCAGGCCAGGTTGTCCATCCGGCGCTTGGCCGCAACCGCCGCGAACGCGAGGAAACTCGACATGGTGCCGCAAAAGGCCGCCAGCAGCAGTGCCGCAGCCAGCGCGTTGCGCTGCGGGTCGGCGATTGCAAAGGCCAGCGGTATCGCGGCATAGAACACGAAATCGAGCGCGATGTCCAGGAAGCCGCCGGCATCGGTGGTGCGGCTGCGCCGGGCGATTGCGCCGTCAAGGCCGTCGCACAGGCGCGAGAGCAGGATGGCTGCCGCCCCGGCCAGGAAGTGGCCGGTGGCGATCAGCGCTGCTGCCGACATGCCGATGGCGAAACCCAGCACCGTAATCTGGTTCGCGCTCAGTCCCCGATCCGCCAGCATCCGGGCCAGTCGATCTATGGCGGGGCGGATCAGTGTGACGGCGGCGCGGTCCAGCACGGCAAGCAGTTGCGGTTGGAGTCAGGTCAATCGGGTCAGATGCGCGGCATCGGCGATGTCGGCATTGTCATGCGTGACCATTAGTGCCGGAATTTGCCTTTTTATTACAAGGGCGAACACGAACTGGCGTACCCGTTCACGCAAGGCCGCGTCCAGGCGCGAGAACGGCTCGTCCAGCAGCAACGCCAGTGGCTCAGCGAGCAAGGCGCGCATCAGCGCCACCCGCGCGCGTTGGCCACCCGACAGCGTGGCCGGATTCGCCTCGGCGAAGTCGGCCAGTTCCAGGTCGGCCAGTCCTGCGGCCACCCGGGCGCGGCGCGCGGCCGCCGGGCCGGGCGGTACCGCGAACAGCAGGTTCTCGGCCACCGTCATATGCGCAAACAGCAGGTCGTCCTGGAACAGGATGCCGACGCGCCGCCGCTCGGCCGGCAATGTGTCGATGCGCCGGCCTTGCAAGGACACGCTGCCGCGAAAATGCAGGCCGGCAGGCAGGGTACCGCAGATCGCCGCCAGCAGGCTGGACTTGCCCGACCCGCTGGCACCCATCACCGTATGGATCTCTCCAGGTGCCACTTGCAGGGTGATGCCTTGCAACAGCTCTGTCTGGTCGGTGGAGAGGTTTTCGACGTGAACCTGCAGTGTCATGGGTCGGTGGTGCGAGCAAAAGGGTTACCGCCGGCAATACCGGCGGATCCTGGCATGCCGGTGCAGGATGGCGGAGTGATAATAAACCGTCGAGTCTCCGGGTGCAGCGTGCGCGCGGGATGTCCCAACCCATGTCGAGGAACCCGCATGAAAAAAGCCCTAGTCGCCGTATTGCTGATTGCCGCCGGCGTCGTTTACGCGCAGTCGTCGCCCGCCAAGAAGGAACTGGTCGCCAAGGTGTTGCAGCTGCAACAGCCCGCGATCGAGCTCGTGGCCCGTGCCATGGCCGAGCAGCCGGCGCAAATCCTGATGCAGCGGGCCGGGCCCATCCTGCAACAACGTGTTCCGCCGGACAAACGCCAGGCGGTGGCGCAGGATATCCAGGCCGACGTGAAGAAATACATCGACGAAACCGTTCCGATGGTGCGCGAGCGTGCGGTGGCGCTGGCCGACCGAGCGATCGAGCGCGCGGATCTTGGGTTCGATCAGTGTCTTGGTCTCATCGACCAGCCTCGTGGTCAGGTTCTTCTGCATGTCGTTGCCGAGTTGCTGGAACTTGCGGTTCACCGGTGACTCGATGATCGCGATCAGTTGCTTGAGTTCCTCTTCGGTGAAGCGCTCGTCGAGCAACACGCCGATCGTCGACGGCGCCAGCGCCACCGCACGCTCGCGCACCATCGGAACGGTTTCGTCGATGTATTTC
>CAZADK010000057.1:0-12530 GCA_964483855.1 uncultured Rhodoferax sp. | reverse complement strand
GCCCCCAGGAGCCGATGTAGTCGATATAGCGGGTACCTTCGACGTCCCAGAAATACGCGCCCTGCGCCCGTTTGACAAAACGCGGCGTTCCTCCGACGGCCTTGAAGGCCCGAACGGGCGAATTGACCCCCCCGGGAATGACGCGTTGCGCCCGCGCGAACAGGGTTTCGTTGGTGTCAGTGTTTGGTGTCATGGGCAGGCAAGTCAAAAAATGCGCCGCCGTCGGCGTCGTGCTCGGTTTCGTCCGGATCGGATTCGGGCTGGGCCCAGAACAGCCGGTCCGGAACGATATGGCCCATGCCAGGCCGGAAACCTGCATTCAGGCAGCGATCCAGGTAGCCCAGCGCCTCCTTGACCGATTCGACCAGGTCGCTGCCGCTGGCCAGCAAGGCGGCCAGCGCCGCCGACAAGGTGTCGCCGGCACCGGCAAACGTGGCATCGAAGCGTTCGAAGCGTTCGCTGTACAGGACGGACTGGGGCGAAGCGAGCACGTTCTCGATCTGCTGCTCGGGCGCCAGGATGCCGGTGACCAGGGTGTAGGGCACCCCCTTGTCATTCGCGGCGCGGGCAATGTCGCGCGCTCCGGGGCTTTTTTCGGAACTCCAGTCCGGCAACAACCAGCGCCATAGACTGCTGTGGTTTCCGACCAACACTGTGGTCTGGGGCAGGACCAGTTCGCGAAACGCGTCCAGATACAGGTCGATCTGCACCTCGTTCCACCAGGACAGGTCTGGCATGTAGGCAATGACGGGCACGTCGGAGTAGTCGGACGTGATCTCGGCGATGGCACTGAGATTTTCGGCCGATCCGCAAAAACCGATCTTGAACACCTGCGCTGTCACGTCTTCGAGGATGGTGCGGGCCTGCTCGCGCACCGCATCCTCGTCCATGGCGTGGTGATCGACAATCTCGGCTGTGTCGCGGGCGTAGGCGCCAGTGACCACCGGCAGCGCATGGGCTCCGACCGAAGCGATCGCATTGACGTCGCCGGCGAGTCCGCCAGCGCCACTCGGGTCATTGGCGTTGAAGACCAGCACGCAGGCCGGTTGCACGCCGATGCCGTCGGATTCGGATTCGTCGTCGATGGAGCGGGGGGACATGGTCAGGACGGTGTTGTCGCTGAGGCAGAATAGCCTGGATTCGGGAACGGCGGGCGCCGCGTGCCATGACCGTCTCTATACAATGATTGCATTCTATTCGAAGGCCCTATAAGCTGTGAGCGAACCAAAAACCTGGATGTGTCTGATATGCGGCTGGATCTACGACGAGGAGGCCGGATCCCCCGATGATGGCCTTGCGCCGGGTACCAGTTGGGCCGACGTGCCGATGAACTGGACCTGCCCCGAATGCGGGGCACGCAAGGAAGATTTCGAAATGGTACAGATCTGAGTCCTGCGACGGTAGTCCCCGCGATGTGGCGGGTGGCCCGTACCCCGGAACAATGTCAGTGCAGGAGTGCAATCGCGTGAATACGAACACCACCGGATCCACCTTCAAAGTCCTGGTCATCGACGACAGCAATACCATCCGGCGCAGTGCCGAGATCTTCCTCAAGCAAGGTGGCCATGAGGTGCTGCTGGCCGAAGACGGATTCGATGCGCTGGCCAAGGTCAACGACTTCCAGCCGCATCTGATTTTCTGCGACATCCTGATGCCGCGCCTTGACGGTTACCAGACCTGTGCCATCATCAAGCGCAACGCCCGGTTCGCCAATGTTCCGGTCGTGATGTTGTCGTCCAAGGACGGTGTGTTCGACAAGGCCCGCGGACGCATGGTCGGCGCCCAGGACTACCTGACCAAGCCCTTTACCAAGGACCAGTTGCTTCAGGCTGTCGGACAGATCGGTTCAACGGTCACAGGAGTCGCATGATGCCGATCCGCACGGTCCTGATCGTCGACGATTCCAAGACGGAACTGATGTTCCTGACCGATCTGCTGCAGAAGAACCAGATGTCGGTGCGCACCGCTGAAGGTGCCGACGAAGCGTTCAAGCGACTGGCCGAGGCCAAGCCCGATCTGATCCTGATGGACGTGGTCATGCCCGGACAAAACGGCTATCAGTTGACACGCTCCATCAATCGCTCGCCGGAATACAAGGACATTCCCATCATCCTGTGCACCAGCAAGAGCCTGGAGACCGACCGGGTCTGGGGCATGCGCCAGGGGGCACGAGACTACATCACGAAACCGGTCAACCCGGGTGAACTGATGGCCAAGATCAAGGCCCTGGGCTGAGAGCGTGAGAGGCAATCGCTTGAGCCCACGCAAGACCCCGCAACCCGCTCCTGGCGCTTGGGCTTGAGAGAGCCGCGCACGCAATGGCCAACCGTGAAGCCATCCGAGAACTGCAGACGCGTCTGGCCAGTCGGTTGCGCACCGCCCGAGACGAAGGCCTGTCGGTTTCCTGGCTTGCGGTCACGGCAGGAGGGCGCAACTACCTGTTTCCACTGGCGCAGTCCGGTGAAATATTCCCGATCGGCGGCGTTCAATCGGTGCCTTTCGCGGTACCGTGGTTCCTGGGCGTGGTGAATTTGCGCGGTGGCCTGTTTGGCGTGGTCGATGTCGCAGGCTTGATGTCCGACGTCACGGGTTCGCCGCCGCCCAGTCCAAGGGCGCCGGTTTCGGGCTCGCGGCCGGTCGTCACGCTCAACACGGCGCTGGACGTCAATTGCGCCTTGCTGGTCGACACCCTGGCGGGGTTGCGTAACCCGCAGGTCTTTGGAGGCAGTTTGCCGCCGGAGCCCGACGCGCCCGCATTCTTCGGCAATCGTTTCGCCGATGCCCAGGGCCAGCCCTGGCAGGAGATCAACCTGCAGATCCTGTCCCAGCATCCCCGATTCCTGAGCATCACCGCTCAGGCCCACTCCTGAGGCCCCAACATGTCTGTAGACCGGCTCAAAAGTCTTTTTTCGAAGACAGTACAAGACTCCAGGCAGCATGACACCGTAGGGCAGTCGGGTTATTCCGAGCAACCTGCGCAGGCGACACCGCGGTCAACTGCCAAAGCAGTCAACGACGCCGTGCGTTCGCAGCCTGAGCACGGCGCGGCCGACCTGCCGATGCACACCGGGCCGCAGGGACAGAACCGGCAGATCCTGACCGCGCTGACGGTTGTCGGCCTGGCGCTGGTGGCCGGCGCAGCGGTTTTTGTGCTCACGTTGCAGGTCGCCAATGCGGCGCAGGCCGGGCTGGTCGTGCTGGTTGGCCTGCTGCTGGCCGCCGGATGTGGTTATGCCTTGTTCCGCCTGCAGCGCCTGTACGGCCTGGGCCAGCAGGCCATGGCCGAGTCGCAGATGCAGGATGCGGCTCGGCTGCAACTGGACGCCAAACGCATCAACGACGCCAACCAGGCAGCGATTCTGCGCCTGACGAACGAGCTGCAGACCGTTGCCGAAGGCGACCTGACGCAGCAGGCCACCGTGACCGAGGACATCACCGGTGCCATCGCCGACTCGGTGAACTACACCGTCGAGGAATTACGCAGCCTCGTCAGCAGCGTGCAGAGCACTGCGTCCAAGGTGGCGCAGACGACGGCCGAGGTCGATGCCACCTCGACCGAGTTGCTGGCGGCCTCCAATGAGCAGATGAACGAGATCCAGGCCACCGGCAAGTCGGTGCTGGAAATGGCGGCCCGCATCAACAGCGTGTCGAGCCAGGCCCAGGAGTCGGCCGCGGTGGCGCAGCAGTCGTTGATAGCGGCCGATTCCGGCCTGCAGGCAGTGCAGAACGCGATCGGCGGCATGAACGCGATCCGCGACCAGATCCAGGAGACCTCCAAGCGGATCAAGCGGCTGGGCGAATCGTCGCAGGAGATCGGCGAGATCACCGAACTGATCTCGGACATCACCGAGCAGACCAACGTACTGGCCCTGAATGCGGCAATCCAGGCTGCGTCTGCCGGTGAAGCGGGCCGCGGTTTCTCGGTCGTGGCCGAAGAGGTTCAGCGACTGGCCGAGCGATCGGCCGACGCCACCCGTCAGATCACCGCGCTGGTGCGCGCCATCCAGACCGACACCCAGGATGCGGTGGCAGCCATGGAGCGATCGACCCAAGGCGTGGTCGATGGGGCCAGGCTGTCGGACAACGCCGGCGCCCGGCTAGGCGAGATCGACCAGGTGTCGCGCCGCCTGTCGGAGCTGATCCAGCAGATTTCGGACGCGGCATTGCGCGAGGCTAACCTGGCCAATGCCGTGGCCGACAGCATCCAGAACATCTTTGCGGTTACCGAGCAGACCAGTGACGGTACCCGGACCACTGCCGGCCAGGTGCGCGAACTTTCCCGCATGGCCGAGGAACTGCGCCAGTCCGTGGCACGGTTCAAGATCGCCTGATGACCAGCCAAGGGACAGGGCCCAGCCCAGGAGTCGACAGACAGATGCAAACACCATCCATGCCCGCTGCGGAAACCGCCATGACCGCCAACGACCTGGGCCCCCTGGCCTGGATGCTGGACGAGTTGCGCAAGTCACTCGATGGCGCCAGCAAGGCCTTGCGCCGCTTCGTGCGCGACGCCGAACTGGCACGGGGCAACGACCTGGCCGAACTTGACGCCAGCCAGCTGCGGATCGCGCGCCAGCAACTGCACCAGGCCGTGGGTGCGCTGGAGATGGTGGGGCTGGGTGCCCCTGCGAAGTTGTTGCGTGCCATGGAAGCGCTGGCGCAGAAGTTCGTCGCGCGACCGGAGTTGTGCAGCGACGACGCCGCCAACAAGGTCGAGCGTGCCAGTTTTGCGTTGACCGAATACCTCGAGGGCGTGCTCAAGGGGCGCCAGACCTCGGCGGTTGCCTTGTTCCCGCAATACCGCGACGTCATGGACCTGGTCGGCGGCGATCGGGTGCACCCGGCGGATCTGTGGTCGCACGAGTGGCGTTGGATCGATGCCGCCATTCCCGGTGGCACGCCACCGCTGCACTATGAGGCGGCGGTGCGGGCGCGGGTAGACCGGGCGGTGCTCAAGGTGGTGCGCTCCAGCGATCCAGTTGCCGCGGGCCTGATGTCGCAGCTCAGCCGGGGTCTGGCCGCGACGGCAGTCGGGCTCGAGGAGCGGGTGTTCTGGAAGATCTGCGCGGCGTTTTTCGAGGCTGTGCGGCTGGGGCTGTGTCCATCGGACGTGTACGTCAAGCGTACGGCATCGCGGGTCATCACCCAGTATGCGACGCTGGCCCGGGGCGAGCCTGGCGTGGTCGATCGTCTGGCTCTAGACCTGATGTTCTACTGCGCGCACGCGATGCCATTGCAGGACGCCGCGGCGCCCGTGCTGGCGGCGGTCCGGTCGGCCTTCGGGGTCTCGCAGGTGCGCGCCATCCACTATGCAACGCCGCAGTTCGGCCGCTTCGATCCTGCGTTGCTGGCACAGGCGCGCAAACGAATTGCAACCGCCACCGAGACCTGGGCCGCACTGGCTGGCGGCGAAACCGGCCGCATCAAGCAGGCCAGTGACCAGTTCGCGGCGGTGGCCGAATCGATGCAAAAGCTGCATCCGGAGAGCGCCGACCTGGCCCGCGCGCTGATGCGTGCGGTCGAGACGACCAACCGCTCCGGCGAGCCGCCCAGCCCCGGGACTGCGATGGAAGTGGCGACCTCGGTGCTGTACCTGGAAGCGGCGTACGACGACCTCGATCCCTCCGACACCCAGATGGCGCCGCGGTGCGCCCGATTGGCACAGCGGCTCGACCATGTCATCGCCGGTGCGCAGCCCGAACCGCTCGAGCCGTGGATGGAGGAGCTGTACCGGCGTGTCAGCGATCGCCAGACCATGGGCAGCGTGGTTGACGAACTGCGCAACACGCTGGCGCGGGTTGAAAAATCGCTCGACCAGTTTTTCCGCGATCCCCAGGATCGCTCGCCATTGCATGAGGTTCCCAGCCAGCTGGCTCAGATGCGCGGTGTGTTTTCGGTGCTCGGCCTGGACCAGGCCTCGACCGCGGCACGGCGCATGCGCGACAGCGTCGAGCAGTTCCTGGTCGACCAGGTCCAGGACGGTGCTTCGGGTGTTTTCGAGAAACTCGGCAACAGCCTGGGCGCGATGGGTTTTCTGGTCGACATGCTCAGTTACCAGCGTGCACTGGCCAAGCAGCTGTTCATTTACGACGAGGAGTTGGGGGAGTTCCGTCCATTGATGGGGCGCGAGAAGGCGCAGGTCGTGCAAGATGGCGCACCGGGCGAGCCAGCGCCCACGGCTGCGCCGGCAGCCATGCCAGCGCTGGCTGTGGAGTCCGAAGAGGACATCGAAATGCGCGAGATCTTCCTGGAGGAAGCGCGCGAGGTGGTGCAGACCGGATTGCACGCAGTAGCCGCTCTTGAGGCAGTGCCGAACAACCTGGGTGAACAGACGTCCTTGCGCCGCGCTTTCCATACCCTCAAGGGCAGCTCGCGCATGGTGGGCCTGCAGGACTTCGGTGAGGCTGCGTGGGCGATGGAGCAGCTGATCAACACCTGGCTCGCGGATCAAAAGCCGGCCAGCGATGATTTGCGCCAGCTGAGCGGTGAGGCGATGCGCCAGTTCAGCGAGTGGGTCGAGGACATCGCATCCGGCCAGGCGGCACGTTGGTCATCGCAGCCGTTTCGCAAGGCCGCGGATGCCTTGCGTGTCGATGGCGAACGGGTCGCAATCCGGCCGCCCGGCGCGGCGGTACCGACGCCGCGGGAGCTGCCACCGGTCTCCGAGGTGGATGCGTTGCGCGCAGTGGTGCCGCAGGCGCCGGCCGACTTGGTCGCGCAGCCGCTGGTGCAGTCGCCGGCAACGGAACCGGCCATCGACGCACAAGCGGCAGAACTTCCGGCCCGCCCAGAGTTTGTCGACAGCAGCGGCCCTGCCGATGTCGTCGATGCGGAACCTGCGCCCGCAGCGCAAGAGCCGATGCAGACAAAGCCGTTCGAGCAGGCTCCTGTCGGCAGGCCGGAGTTTGCCTCCACCGAGATGTTCCATGGGTCGAAGTTGTCCGCCGAACCAAGGGCCGAGCAACCGGTCGAAGCCGACGCGCGCCCAGTCATTCCCGATTTCGATCCGACGCAGATTTTCGAGGTGTCGCGGCCGTTCGAGCCATCGCAACAAGCCGGCGGAGATCCCTCCGTTGTGCAGCCGATCGCGCCAGAACCGTCTGTCCTGGAGCAACCGGCGCCAGAGCCCGTCGAACATCGGCAGCTGCCAGAACCGACGTCGGCCGAGGCCGAATTCCAGCCGACCCGTACCTTTGCCGACAGCCAGCCGTTACGGCCCGAGGATCCGGCCTTGGCCGGGGAAGAGGGCTCAAAAAAAAAAGCTGGTTCGGCCGAATTCGCGAGCGACTTGCTCGATTTCGATTCTGGTGAAACGGTTGAGCAGGAGCTGCAGCCAGGCCCGGATGGGGCGCGGGCCGACATTGCGTCCGGGCGCAGCGCCTTGCTGGCCGAAGGCGGCACGGGAGTTGTCGCCGGCGAAGTGGACGCCAGCAATGCCGACTCGCTGACCGAAGGGCTGGATGAGCAGGTCAAGGTCATTGGTGACCTGCGTATCGGCATTCCGCTCTACAACGTCTACCTGAATGAAGCCGACGAGTGTTCGCGCCGCCTGCTGACCGAGCTCAGCGAGTGGGCGCTGGAACTCGAGCGGCCGATGCCGGATTCGACCGTCGGCCTGGCGCACGCCCTGGGCGGCAGTTCGGCCACGGTGGGGTTCATGACAGTGGCCGCCCAGGCACGCCTGCTCGAGCAGGCTTTGCTGCACGTGCAGTTGCACCGTATCGGGTTGCCGGAGCATGCGCAGGTCTTCAACCTTGCGGCCGAGGAGATCCGTCGCCTGCTGCACCAGTTTGCGGCTGGCTTCCTGAAAGACGCCGATCCGGCGATCGAGCCGGCGCTGCGGGCGGTGCTGCATAGCGATTTCAGCGCCGCGATGCCAGCAGGACGCCCGCTGGCCGCCGGCAGTGCAGCCGCCGGCGCCGCGCCGTTGATTTTGGCGACCGACGAACATTCGGATGCGGTCGATGCACTCGATGCCGACTTGTTCCCGATCTTCGAGGAGGAGGCGGCCGACCTGTTCCCGAAACTGGGGTCGGCGCTGCGCCAGTGGCTGGCAAAGCCAGACGACCGCGCGGCCCGCACCGAAGCCTTGCGCGTCCTGCACACGCTCAAGGGCAGTGCGCGGCTGGCGGGTGCCATGCGCCTGGGCGACCTGACCCACCGCATGGAGTCTGCCATCGAGGCGCTGGGTTCAGAGGCGGTTTCGTCGAGCCGGCTCGAGCCGATACTGGGCCGCTTCGACCACCTGCAGTCCTTGTTCGACGGCTTGTGTGCGTTCGTGCGCCGGCGCAAGGATGGACCAGTCACCGAGGCCCTGCCCGACAGCGCCGGTCCGGTGCTGGTCGACGTGGCCACGGCCGATACGCGACGGGCGCCGCAGCCGTCCTCGGAACGTCGCTCGCGTGACCGGGTGCCCGGCTCGCCCGGCCCGGTGCGTCCGGTCATGTCCCAGAGCGTGCGTGTGGCCGCTCCATTGCTCGACCGTCTCGTCAACCAGGCTGGCGAGGTGATCATCACCCGCTCGCGCATGGACGGCCGGGTAGCCCAGATGCGGGCCTCGCTCAAGGACCTGACCGGAAACCTGGACCGATTGCGCGATCAACTGCGCGAGATCGAACTGCAGTCCGAGACGCAGATGCAGTCGCGCATGGCACAGGCCAAGGACCATGCGCGCGAGTTCGATCCGCTGGAGTTCGACCGTTTCACCCGGGTGCAGGAGTTGACCCGCATCATGGCCGAGTCGGTGTCCGACGTGGCCACGGTGCAGCGTCAGCTGCAGCGTGCGATGCAGGGCGCCGAAGACGACCTGATTGCCCAGGCGCGCCAGGCGCGCGACCTGCAGCGCGATCTGCTGCGCACCCGGATGATCGAGTTCGAGTCGGTTTCCGAACGTCTGTACGGTGTGGTGCGCCAGACCGCCAAGGGCGTGGGCAAGCAGGTCAAGCTCGACATCGTGGGCGGTTCGATGGAACTCGACCGCAGTGTGCTCGAGCGCATGGTGCCAGCCTTCGAACACATGTTGCGCAACGCGATCGACCACGGCATCGAGCCAGCGGATCGGCGCCAGGCCGTTGGCAAACCGGCTATCGGCAGCATCGCCATCGCATTGCAGCAGGAGGGCAACGACGTCTCGGTGACTTTCTCCGACGACGGTGGCGGACTCGATCTGGCGCGTATCCGAACCAAGGCCGTGGCCAAGGGCCTGGTCGCGGCCTACCAGGAACTGGGCGACGACGAAACAGCTAACCTGGTGTTCGCAGCGGGCTTTTCCACCGCCGACAACGTGACCGAACTTTCGGGCCGCGGCATCGGGCTCGATGTGGTACGTTCCGAAGTCGATGCGCTCGGTGGCCGCATCGAGACCACCAGCGAGCTCGGGCGTGGCACGCAGTTCAAGCTGGTCGTGCCGTTGACAACGGCGGTGACGCAGGTCGTGATGTTGCGCCTGGGCGAACTGTCGATGGGCGTGCCGTCGAACCTGGTCGAGATCGTGCGCCGGGTTCCGGCGCCGGAGATCGAGCAGGCGTACGAGTCGCACGTGTTCAACCACGGCGGCGAGACGGTGCCATTTTTCTGGTCCGGCGCCTTGCTGCAGATCTGCGGTGCGAGCGCCGCGCCGGCGTCGAAACACCTGCCGGTACTGGTGTTTCGCAGCGCCGGACGTCGGGTGGCGGTGCATGTCGACGAGGTGCTGGGCAACCAGGAGGTGGTGGTCAAGAACCTCGGGCCTCAACTCTCGCGCATGCCCGGCCTGACGGGCATGTCGGTGCTGGCCTCGGGTGCCGTGGTGCTGATCTACAACCCGGTGGCGCTGGCAACCGTGTATGGCGCGGCAGCGCTGCAGATGCAGGCCAGCGCGCGCCAGGCCCTGGCCCTGGCCGCGGCCGCTGGCGCCGATGCCGCGGCGCCGCAGACGTTCGCACCGGAGGGTGGCGCGGTCACGCCGCTGGTGATGGTAGTCGACGACTCCATCACCGTGCGCCGGGTGACGCAGCGACTGCTGTTGCGCGAAGGGTATCGGGTCGTGCTGGCCAACGACGGCTTGCAGGCCTTGTCGAAATTGCAGGAGGAACTGCCGGCGGTCGTGTTGTCCGACATCGAGATGCCGCGCATGGACGGTTTCGACCTGGCACGCAACATCCGCGGCGACGATCGCCTGCGCAGCCTGCCGATCATCATGATCACCTCGCGCATCGCCGAGAAACACCGCGAGCTGGCGACCGCACTCGGCGTCGACCACTACCTGGGCAAGCCGTACGCGGAAGACGAGTTGCTGGGGCTGCTGCGGCACTATTGCGCGGTGCCGATGGAGGCCGAGGCTCCCGCCTGAACACGCCAGTGTCGGTCAACCCCGGGCTTGACCCGGCCGTGTGCCAGCCGCGCGCGCCCTGGGCTTGCGGACCACGCCATAACGGGTAAGTGTCTGCTCCCGTGCCGCATCGTGTTCGACGATCGGCCGTGGGTAGTTCTCGCCCAGTCGCACCGCGGCTGACGCGAGTTCGATTTCCCCGCATTGCCACGGCGCGTGAATCACCTGCGGGGGCAGCTTCGCCAGCTGCGGCAGGTAACGCCCGATGAACTTGCCCTGCGGATCGAATTTCTCGCTCTGGCGGATCGGATTGAAGATCCGGAACCAGGGCTGGGCGTCGCAGCCGCTGGATGCCACCCATTGCCAGCCGCCATTGTTGGCCGACAGGTCGAAGTCGTTGAGATGCTGCGCGAAATACCGTTCGCCCCAGCGCCAGTCGATGCCCAGATCCTTGACCAGGAAACTGCCGGCAATCATGCGCAGCCGGTTGTGCATGTAACCGGTCTGGTTGATCTGCGCCATCGCCGCGTCGACGATCGGATAACCGGTGCGTCCCTCGCACCAGGCCGCGAACAGCTTTTCGGCCCGGGCGCCATGTTGCCAGCGGATCGCTTCGTACTCCGGCTTGAAGCTGGACTGTGCCACATGCGGGAAATTGGCCAGGATCTGGAAATAGAACTCGCGCCAGATCAGCTCGCCGAGCCAGACCGACGCACCGGCGCTGCCGGCAGTGCTCGCCTGCAGCGCGGCGGCCGCCAGCCGGCGGACCGACACGGTGCCGAAACGCAGATGCACGCCCAGGTAACTCGGTCCCTTGACCGCCGGAAAGTCGCGCGTCGCATGGTACTGGTCCATGCGTTCGAAGAACTCGGTGAACAGGCTGCGCCCCCCGGTGCTGCCGGTGGGAATGCGCAGCTGCGACAGGTTGGTCGCCTCGAAACCGATCTCGGTGAGCAGGGGCACCGGGTGGCGCAGCGCTTGCGGGCGCGGGGCCAGCGCATCGATATACGCCAGGCAGTCGTGGCTGCGCAGGTGGTGTTCGCCGACCCGTGCCAGCCATGCCTTCTTGTACGGCGTGAACACGGTATAGGGTGTGCCGGTTCGGGTCAGCAATTCGCGCCCCTCGAACACCACCTGGTCCTTGACCATATGCATTGCGATGCCCGCCTGGGCCAGCGCGCCGAGCACCTTGCGGTCGCGTTCGATGGCCTGCGGTTCGTAGTCATGGGCCGCAAACACCGACTGAACGGCCAGTTCGCGCGCCAGCGCCGCGATCGTCTGGACGGCCGCGCCATGGCGCACGATCAGTCCGGCATGCGGCTGGCCGCTTGCCTCGCGCAGGGCCTGGTCCAGATCGACCAGCGACTCGCGGATGAACTCGACCCGCCGGTCCGCGCGGGGCAATGGATCGAGAATGAAGGAGTCGAAAACGAAGGCGCAGTGGACGTGCCGGCAGGACGCCAGTGCCAGTTGCAACGCGGCGTTGTCATCGACGCGCAGGTCGCGTCGCAGCCAAACCAGGCCGGTGTCGAAGGCTTTGTTCATGGGGGCCGCTAAAATTCCTCGATGCCCATGGATTCTGCGCCGATCAACCTGACGAATCATTTCCTGATCGCCATGCCCGGGCTCGATGATGCGGCTTTCTCGCGCAGCGTGGTCTATGTGTGTGAGCACAGCGAGCGTGGCGCGCTGGGCCTGGTCATCAACAAGCCCAGCGACATCAACCTGCGGGCCTTGTTCGACAAGGTGCAGTTGCCGCTGGGCCGTGACGACCTGCAGCAGCTGCCGGTGTTCCAGGGTGGGCCGGTGCAGACCGACCGCGGCTTCGTGCTGCACGAACCGTTCTTCGCCGAGGCCGACAAGCCGGACGAGCCGGTCTATGCGTCCACCATGTCCATCCCCGGCGGGCTGGAGATGACCACGTCCAAGGACGTTCTCGAGGCGTTGTCGACCGGCAACGGCCCGCGCCGGGTGCTGGTGTCGCTGGGCTACTCGGCCTGGGGCGAAGGGCAGCTCGAATCCGAACTGGGCGACAACAGCTGGCTCACCGTGGATGCCGATCTGTCGGTGATCTTCGACACGCCGGTGGACCAGCGTTACGACAAGGCGCTGTTGTTGCTCGGACTGCAGGTCTGGATGTTGTCGCCGCAGGCGGGTCATGGCTGAGATCGCCCCCAGCCCTGGCTTCGCCAGGCCCCCCGAGGGGGTGCGAGGAAACTTG
>CAZADK010000056.1:0-12639 GCA_964483855.1 uncultured Rhodoferax sp. | reverse complement strand
GCAGCGGCCGGGTCAAGCTAGTTTGACACAAGGCGATCATGGTCTCGCTGGTGGATCAATCTGGAAACTTGTCCAGTGGATGCACCGGACGCCGCACCTGCTCGTGGCCGAACGCCTTGAGGTCGAACGAGGTCAGGCCGTCGCCACTGTCGATGACCAGGATCTGCCGGGCCATCGGGCCGAACGCGGCGCGAAAGTGCTGCGACGACTTGACGACCACCAGGTCGTAATGGGTCGGGTCCAGCCCGGCGTGCGTGAAGAAGCCGGGGTCCAGCACCTGGTGCCGGGTGCCAGCCACGACGATGTCGATACCGGCCACCCGCAACACCACGGTGGTCCCGATATCGAGCGCGATGCCGCGGCTCATTGGCCCGGTGAAGGTGAAGCGGCCCCGTTGCACCGACACCACCTGTGCCTGCAACGCCAGCGGCCCCTGGAACGCGGTACCCGCATGGCCGCCCAGTTGCACTGCGAGGGTCGCGCCCGGGCCCGCCGCGATGCACGCCTGCAGCGTCTGCGGGTCGCAGAGCATGCCGAACGCGACCTTGCCGATCCGCGCGTCGATCAAGGCGCCGAGCAAGGCGACCGAATCCTCCAGCCCGCCGCCGCCGGGGTTATCGGCGGCATCGGCCACCAGCACCATGCCGTGGCCGGGCAGCGACAAGGCCTCGCCGATGGCGACCATGCCGGCCTGCAAGGGCAGTGGCTGCACCGTCGTGCGACGACGGTCGCGCCAGATGCGCTCGAGCAGCGTCGCGGCGATCGGGGTGGTGTCGAATGGGCTGGCCTTGCGGTCACGGACGATGACCACGCTCGGACCTGCTGCTTCGATGTCGGCCCACGGAAAGCCGGCGTTGATGCCGATGTCCAGCACGCCCGGCGTCTGGGCCCGCAAGCTGTCGGCATGGGCCAGGGTTTCGAGCATGGGTCCCGGTGCCGTTGTGCGGCCGTGGTCAAGCGCTTCGATCATCGGGCCACGCGCGACCGTGCATTGCGGGTCGATCTCTCCGGCGATGGTGCGCGCAATCAGATCGGCGCAACGTTTGCCAGTGTCGTATTGATCGACGTGCGGATAGGTGCGATAGGACACGATGACGCTGGCCAGGCCCGCCATCGCATCCGTCACGTTCGCGTGCAGGTCCAGCGTGATGCCGATCGGCAACGCGTCGCCGGCCACGGCGCGCAGCCGGCGCAACAGTTCGCCTTCGCCATCGTCGACATGCTCGGCCACCATCGCGCCGTGCAGGCACAACAACACCGCGTCGAATGGCCCTTGGTCGCGCAGTGCGGTTTCGATCGTGCCGGCAATGGTGTCGAAGGCCTCGCGCGTGACCTTGCCGGACGGCGTGGCATCGGCCGCCACGGTGTGCGCCAGTTCCCAGCCATGCCGGTCGGCGGCATCGATGAAGGCGCCCATCTCGGTCGCCGTGCCCCGGAAGTAGGCAGGTATGTCCGCCCCGTGGCGCAGGCAGCGCGCGGCGTACGCCTTCAGGTCGGTCGGCAGCGGCGAGAAGGTGTTGGTTTCGTGCTTGAACGCGGCGGCGAGGATGCGGGGCATGGGGCAATCTCCTGCAGGGGATGAACGATGGCTTCAACTGTACGGCAACGCTTGCGCTGACCTATCATGCGTACGCATCGCGATCAGACATCAATGCATCGACTGCAGGAGGGTTTTCCATGAGCCGGGAACAGGCAATCGAGCACGCCGAACACTATTTCGACGACGGTGGCTTCTTCGACGATCTTGCGCGGCGTGTCGCGATACCAACCGAAAGCCAGAACCCGGACAGGGCCGCCGACCTGCGGCGCTACCTCACGGATGAGCTGCAACCGAGTTACACGCGCTCCGATTTTCGCTGCCAGGTGTTCGACAACCCGGTGGCCGGCGCAGGCCCGCTGTTGCTGGCCGAGCGCATCGAAGATCCGACCAAGACGACGGTGTTGTCCTACGGTCATGGCGACGTGATCCGAGGGCAGGACGCGAGCTGGCGTGTTGGTCTTCATCCGTGGCATTTGCAGCGCGACGGCGACCGGCTGTATGGCCGCGGCACCGCGGACAACAAAGGTCAACACACGATCAACCTGGCGGCGGTCGAGGCGGTGCTCGCGACACGCGGCCATCTGGGATTCAACCTCAAAGTGCTGATAGAGACCGGCGAGGAGGTCGGCTCGCCGGGTTTGCGGGAATTTTGCGAACAACAATCCGAGCGGCTGGCCGCTGACGTGTTCATCGCCTCCGACGGGCCTCGGCTGCGGCCGGACCAGCCGACGATCTTCCTGGGTTCCCGCGGTGCGCTCAACATGGACCTGGTCGTCGACCTGCGCGAGGGTGGTCACCACAGTGGCAACTGGGGTGGGCTGATCGCCAACCCCGGCATCATGCTGGCGCATGCACTGGCGACGATCACGGGGCCGAAAGGCGAGATTCGCGTGCCCGAATGGCGGCCCGACAGCCTGACACCGTCGGTGCGCAAGGCGCTGGCCGGCCTGCAGGTTGACGGCGGCGCAGACGGGCCGGCCATCGAGCCCGATTGGGGCGAGCCGGGCCTGAGTCCGGCCGAACGGGTGTTTGGCTGGTCGAGCTTCGAAGTGCTGGCGTTCACCTGCGGCAATCCGGACCGGCCGGTCAACGCGATTCCGCCGAAGGCCAGTTGCCATTGCCAGCTGCGTTTCGTTGTCGGCGTGGACCCGAGCGACATCGTCGGCGCCTTGCAGCGGCATCTGGACAAGGCCGGGTTCGGCATGGTCCAGGTGACATCTGCGCGCGATGGATTCTTCACCGCAACGCGGCTCGATCCGGATCATCCGTGGGTGGGCTGGACGGTCGACGCCATCACGCGCACCACCGGGTCACCACCAGCGATCCTGCCGAACCTGGGGGGCTCCCTGCCCAATGACATCTTTGCCGACGTGCTGGGATTGCCGACGGTGTGGATTCCGCATTCGTATGCGTCGTGTAATCAGCATGCACCGAACGAACACATGCTGGCGTCGGTGGCGCGCGATGCGCTGCGGTTGATGGCAGGGGTGGTGTGGGACCTGGGGGAGGTCGACATTCAGCGCAGCTGACAGCCGGTTGAGGCTTTTGCCTCCGAGGGTGCTGCGAGCGATTGCCAGCGAAACACGCGGTCGGCACCCGCTGGCGGTCTGGCCTGGGCATCACCAGTGCGTCCCCGGCGCTTGCTCGGTGGCGTAACGAGCCAGATTGGCAAGTTGCTGCGGATGTCGGCCGGTTTCCGCTTACCCGCCGCCCAGCTCCAGCAACACCGGCTGGTGATCCGACGCCCGCGTCGTTCCATCCACCGCCAGCCCCCGCACCCGCCGCTGCAGATTCCCGCTGACAAACACGAAGTCGCAACAGATCGGCACCGGCCCATACCGCGTGTCGAACAACCGGAAAGTCGGGTCATGCGGCTGCTTGTCATGCACCACCGGCCACGCATCCTTCAAGCTACTGATTCCGATCGGCGCCTCGGCCTGGATCACGTCATATTCCGCGTCGGTCGTCTCGAAGTTGAAGTCCCCGCACAGGATCGCCTGTGTCGTGTGGGTCTTGTTCTGGAACGGGCTGCCGGTCTCGTCGTCCAGTGGCGGGTCGACGATATGGCCACAGGCTTGGTGGTGGATGTCGACCAGCGCCTTGGCCTGTGCCATACGCTGCGTCCTGGAATAGAACTCCAGGTGTGTCGTCATCACGCGGATCGGGCCGAGTTCGGACAGCACCGTGGCGGTGGTGCAGATGCGCGGCATCGTGCGTATGCCGAGGTCGGGCGGGTAGGGTAGCGGGTATGACTGGGCCTGCGCGATCGGCAGCCGGGTCGCGATAAGGTTGCCGAACTGCTGGCGCTGGCCCTGGCGCCCGAGTTCGGTGACAGCAGCGCCGAAGACGATTTCGTATTCGGGCAACAATTCGCGCAACCGCGCCACCTGGTCGAAGCCTGCGCTGCCGGTGAGTTGCGGATAGTTGACGGCGACTTCCTGCAGGCACAACACGTCAAAGTCGGCCATGGAGCGGACATGGTCGACGACCCGTTCGACGTCAACTTTTTCGTCCAGGCCGCAGAACCATTGGACATTCCAGGTGATCAGTTGCATGTCAGCCCTCGACGATGGGCTTTCGCGATGGTCGCGAATGTTTGTCCATGGGGAAAGACTTCAGGGTTGTGTCCGCCATTGTGTTGATACATCTTGCTTTCGCTCCGCGACAGTGCCGTCATGGCTCCAACGATTGTCCGCGACGGCGCATTTCGCCTGTACTTCTTCTCGCGCGAGGAGCCCAGGATGCACGTTCATGTGGAGCATTCCGATGGAGAAGTAAAATTCTGGCTCACACCGGCGGCCGCCCTGGCTAGCTCCACCGGGCTTTCGGGTCGCCAACTGCGACAAACGTATGCGGTCGTCGAGGCACATCTCAAGGAGATCCATGATGGCTGGAACCAGCACTTCGTTCGCTGAGGTTACATGCGTGTTCAGCCAGGGCTTCCGGTTGTTGCTGGATACAGAGGCACTCCACGTGCCGCTCGAGCACTTCCCCTGGTTCAGACAAGCGACGATCGGGCAGATCTGCAACGTATCGTGGTCTGCACCTGATCATCTGCGCTGGCCAGAACTGGACGTGGACCTCTCCGTCGAGTCCATTCGTGATCCGGCAGCGTTTCCCTTGGTATCGAAGACGACGGCCTGATCGGGCCAGGAATATCACTTGATCGCCGCCCGCATCCGGCCAGCGATTGCGCGCCTCCACTAGCCACCATCCTGAAATCGCCCATGAACGCTCCATTGCTCGCCCGCTCGCGCCGCACCCGCCGCACGCCATTTACCGATCGGGTCACCGCGGCTGGCGTCAAGGCCTACACCGTCTACAACCACATGTTGCTGCCGGCGGTGTTCCGTTCGGTCGAGGAGGACTACCACCACCTGAAGTCAGCGGTGCAGTTGTGGGACGTGGCCTGTGAACGCCAGATCGAGTTGCGCGGCCCGCACGCCGAGCGGCTGCTGCAGATGACCAGCCCGCGCGACCTCTCCCGCATGAAGACCGACCAGTGTTATTACGCGCCCATCGTCGACGTCAACGGCGGCATGATCAACGACCCGATCGTGCTCAAGCTGGCGGACGATCGTTTCTGGGTATCCATTGCCGACAGCGACCTGATGTACTACTACAAGGGTCTGGCTGGCGGTTTCGGTCTGGATGTGCAGGTGTCCGAGCCCGACATCTCGCCGCTGGGAATCCAGGGGCCCAAGGCCGATATCCTGGTCGAGCGGCTGTTCGGCCAGGAGATCCGCGAGACGAAATTCTTCCGCCACAAGACGATCCGTTTCCAGGGCCAGGACATGCTGATCGCGCGTTCGGGCTGGTCACGCCAGATCGGCTTCGAGATCTACATGAACGGTAGCCAGCACGGCCCGGCCCTGTGGGATCACATCATGGAGGCGGGCGAGGATCTCGACATCCGCGCCGGATGCCCGAACGGCATCGAGCGCATCGAGGCAGGTTTGCTGAGTTACGGCAACGACGTGACGCTGGAGAACACGCCGTTCGAGGCCGACATGGGCAAATACGTGCAACTCGATCGGGTCCCGACCTGCCGCGCACGTGCAGCCTTGCTGGAAAAGCAGGTGCCCGAGCGGCAGCTGCGCGCCGTCGAGATGTCCGGCGACCCGCTTCCCGCCTGCACCGAGACCTGGCCGCTGCTGGCCGGAGGCCAACACGCCGGCCACATCGGCTCGGCCGCTTATTCGCCGGACTTCAAGACCAACATCGGCATCGCGATGGTCGAGGCCGCCTATTGGGATGCGGGCACCACGCTGCTCGTGCAGACGCCGGTAGGTCCGCGTGACGTGCTGGTGCGCGCAAAATACTGGATCTGATCGCTCCCGGCCGCGCTTCGCGGCTGTCTGCCCGGCGGTGTGCGGGCCGACCCGGGGCGGGCTGAAGCGTCAGGCAGGGTTCGAACGCAATCCGTACAACTGCCCGCCAATGATCAGGTATTCCACCCGGGCGAACATGTCACCTTTCTCGTCAGGGAAGGTGTAGGCCACCGCCGAGACGGTGTCGCCCACCTTGGGTTGCGGCACCTTCCAGGAATTGATGCGGGTCATCGGCGACAACTCGATCGTCCAGTCGCCGCGGCGCTGGGGCAAGCGGGTCGCTGCCAGCACTTTGGGGCCGTCGACGTTGCTGGTTTGCGCCGGCGTGGTGCGTTGCGCCAGGTCCGCAGGCAAGGTCGCGTCGGCCGCAACGGTGACGACGATTTCCGCATGCGGGTTCTGCCACTTGACCGCCTTCACCTTGCCAGCCAGATACAGCGGCTTCGTCTCGTCGAAGCTCGACCATCCGTGGTGGGCGAGGGCGGGCGTGTTCCAGATGGCAATGGCCGAGCCGGCCAATACGAAATGGCGACGTTGCATGGGGGTCCTCCAGTCAGATGTAAGGTCAAATGTAAGGTCAGATGTAAGCGATCCAGCGTCCACAAGCGATCACGGCGATCCAGATCAGGATCGACAGGCCGGCCTGCAGCCGCGTCGTGCGCAGCAAGGGGTCGATGGCACCGCGTGCATGCAGGACGGCGGCGTTGGTGCCGGCCGCGAACAACAGTCCCATTTTGAGCACAAACGCCGGGTTGGCAATCAAATCCCCCACGTTGGTGGCGAACATCGTGAGCCCGGACGTCGCGGCGAGCAGAAATCCGATAAGCGTCCACGGCAGGACGCCGCGCGCGAGCTGCCGCGCCTCGAGTCCGCGCAGCCAGCCCAGGATGGCCAGATCAACCACCCAGAGTGTGCCGAACACCAGCGCCAGGCCGATGATGTGCAGTGTCTCCAGCGTCGGGTAGGCGTAGGGGTCGACACGCAGCCAGACGATGGGCGCCCAGTGGTGCAGGGCGTCGAGCACGGCAGGTGCCGTGGCGGCCGGTGTCGTCATCGTGCGGAATCGGGGACGCGGCCGACCCGTGCGAACCTATTTCAAGCTGCCCGAGAGGAACTGCGCCAATCTTTCGCTCTTGGGCTTGGTCAGCACCTCGGCGGGCACGCCTTGCTCCTCGATGCGGCCCTGGTGCAGGAAGATCAGGTGGTTGGCGACTTCGCGCGCGAATCCCATCTCGTGTGTCACGACAACCATGGTGCGGCCATCCTCGGCCAGCGTGCGCATGACCTTGAGCACCTCGGTCACCAGTTCCGGGTCGAGTGCGCTGGTGGGCTCATCGAACAACATCACTTCGGGTTCCATCGCCAGCGAGCGGGCGATCGCCACCCGTTGCTGCTGGCCGCCGCTCATGTGCGCCGGGTAACGGTCTTCCATATTGGGCAAATCGACCAGCGCCAGGTACTTGCGCGCCCTTTCAACAGCCTGGTCGCGCGGTACTTTCATCACGTGCACCGGCGCCTCGATGATGTTCTGCAGCACGGTCAGGTGCGCCCACAGGTTGAAGTGCTGGAACACCATGGCCAGCTTGGTGCGCAGGCGCTGCAGCTGTTTCGCATCAAGCGCATGCAACTCGCCGCTCTTGCCGGGCACCAGCGTGAGTTCCTCGCCGGCCACGATGATGCGGCCCTGGTTGGGTTTCTCCAGCAGGTTGATGCAGCGCAGGAAGGTGCTCTTGCCCGAGCCTGAACTGCCGATGATGCTGATCACGTCGCCACCGTGGGCTTCGAGCGAGACGCCCTTGAGCACTTCGTTGGCGCCGAACCGCTTGTGGATGTCGATGGCCTGGAGCTTGAGTGTCTTGTTGTTGTTGTTCATGGCGGTAGGGGGAGGATGCCGGGTGGTCGGTGAGGCTCAGAGCGATTGCCGCTCAGGCACCCAGCAGATTTCCGGTGCGAAACGGCACGTGGCCGGCGATGTTGGCCAGGTCGTCGCCAGCCAGCGCATACCGGTCGTCGGTGCGGGCAAACAACACGCCGGCGACCGCGGCGCGCACGGTGTGGGTGGTGTTGGCAATCGGGTCGATGATCTCGGCCACCGGGTCGCCGATGGCCATCGTGTCACCCGGCTGCGCCGCGAACACCAGCATTCCGGCCACCGGCGCCTTGACCGTCTGCGCACCGGACAGTGGCGTGGCGGCGCAGGCCGGCGCGGGCAGGGCCGGCAACGCGCCCGCGATGACGCCGGCGTGTTGCAGAAAGCCGAACATTGCCTGGGCATCGCAGCGCGCCAGCCGGTGTTCGAGCTGCGCCTCGCCACGCAGTTCGACGGTGGCGCTGACACAGGCTTGGGGCAGCGGCATCGAGGCGAGCGCTGGGTCGGCGCGCAACTTGTCGGCGAGTTTCCACCACAGGCCGGAGAAACACTCGTCGAACGACACGCCGCCGGCATGTTGCGCCAGCAGCACCGCGCGTGCACCCAGCAGCTGCGCCAGCGGCTCTAGCCGGGGCCAGCAAGGTGTTTCCGCGTACAGGTGCAGCACCGCCTCGCAATCGCAATGCAGGTCGAGCACGATGTCGGCATCGAACGCCAGCTGGACCAGGGTCTTGCGCAGGCTGTGCAGTGCGGTGGCCGGTATCCACTGCGCCAGGTAGGCGGCGACCGCGCTGCGCACGGCTGCCACATTGGCCGCGCCTTCGGCGCCGAGTTGCCCCTTGACGGCATCGAACACGGCGGCTGCCAGTTCGGGGTAGTTGCGGTTGAAGTTCTCCGAGCTGCCCAGATCAAAACGTCCCATGGCCTTGTGGTCGAGCCGTTGCGCCAGGCCGATCGGGTTGGCCACGGGCACCAGCACCACCTCGCCACGCAGTTGCCCCCGGGTTTCAGCCTGCTCGAGCAGCGTGCGCAGATGGTAGGCCGCCAGCATGCCCGGCAGTTCCTCGGCATGCAGACTGGCCTGGATATAGGCCTTGGGCCCGACGCCCGGGCTGCCGAAATGCAGGCTGGTGACCAGGGTCCGATGGCCCAGGCTCTGGTGTTCGAGCGGATGATCGATGCGGCGCATGGCGGTTGACCCTGGCCTCAATGCCGGCGCGGCGCCAAGTGGGCCAGGAAGTGGCGCTCGGCCAGCCGGAACAGGCCGATCAGACAGAACGTCGCGCACAGGTAGATCGCCGCTGCGGCCAGGTAAGCCTCGAACGGCAGGTAGAAGTCGGAGTAGATGCGGCTGGCGGCGGCCGTCACGTCGAGCAGGCCCGGCACCGCGCTGGCCAGGCTGGTGCTGTGCAGCATCATCACCACCTCGTTGCTATAGGGTGGCAAGGTGCGCCGCATCGCGCTGGGCAGCACGATGCGCAGCATGACCTGGAACCGGCTCATGCCGAACGCCTGCGCCGACTCGATCTCGCCGGCATGTGTTTCGCGGATCGCGCCGGCCAGCATCTCGGCGGTATAGCCGGCCGTATTCAGGCTGAACGCCAGCAACGCGCAGAACGCCGGATCCTTGAAGTGGGTCCATGGCCAGACATCGTCCCAGCGCGCCTGAATCCATTCGAGCTGGCCCAGGCCGTAATAGATCATGTAGATCTGGATCAGCAAGGGCGTGCCGCGGATCACGAAGGTGTAGGCGCCGACGAGGCGCTCCAGCCATTTCCAGGGGCCGGTCAGTGCCAGCGCGAACAACACCGCGAGGACGGCGCCGATCACCAGCGAAGATACCAGCAGCCACAGCGTGGTCAAGATGCCTTCCCCATACAGGGCCAGGCTTTCGGGGCGGAAGATGACTTCCCAATCCATCTACAGCTCCCCCCGTTTCGTGCCCAGGCTGTAACGCGCGTGCAACCAGCGCAGCGCGCTCAGCGAAGCCCAGGTGTAGAGCAGGAACAGGGCCGCGGTGAACAGGAAGAAGGCGAACGGCGACCGTGTCGCCGCGCTGGCCTGCTTGGCCAGGTAAGTCATTTCCTGCAGGCCGATCAGGCTGATCAGCGCAGTGGCCTTGATCAGCACCAGCCAGTTGTTGGTGAATCCCGGCAACGCATAACGCACCATCTGGGGCAAGGTGATGCGCAAGAAGGCCTGCACCGGGCCCATGCCGAATGCGGCCGCGGCCTCGAACTGCCCGCGCGGAATCGACAGGATGGCGCCACGAAAGGTCTCCGTCATGTAGGCGCCGTAGATGAAACCCAGCGTCAGCACGCCGGCGCTGAACGGTTCGATATCCAGCGTGATACCGGTGCCTGACATCTCCAGCAAGGTATTGATGCCGATACTGCCGCCATAGAACACCAGCAGCATCAACACCAGCTCGGGAATGCCGCGGATGATGGTGGTGTAGACCGTCGCCAGACCCACCAGCGGCTTGTTGCCCGAGAGCTTGGCCGCCGCACCCATCAGGCCCAGTACGATCGATACCGCGAGCGCCGCCAGTGACACCGCCACTGTCAACAGTGCGCCGTTGAGGATGGACCAGTAGTAGTCGGACACAACTGCTCGGAGTTGGGGAAAGATTCAGGCCGGCAACCGCGTGGGTCGCCAGCCCGAAGGCCGCGGACGGGGCTCAGCCGCCGTAGACGTCAATCTTGAAGTATTTGTCGTTGATCTTCTTGTAGCTGCCGTTGGCGCGGATCGCCTTGATTGCGCCGTTGAGTTCGGCCTTGAGTTGGGCCTGGCCCTTGCGGATCGCGAAGCCGGCGCCGGTGCCGAAGTACTTGGGAATGAACAACTCGGGGCCGACCAGCACGTAGTCCTTGCCTTCGGGCTTGCTCAGGAAACCGCCGGTGACTTCGAGCACGTCGGCCACGGTGCCGTCGAGCCGGCCGGACTTGATGTCCAGGTAGACCTGATCCTGCGCTTCATACGGGGTGACGATCACGCCAGCCTTCTTGAGTTCGCCGTTGGCGTATTTTTCCTGGGTGCTGCCCTTGAGCACGCCGATCTTCTTGCCCTTGAGCGAAGCAACACCGTCGAACTTGATGTCGTTCTTGACGATGATCTTGCTCGGCGTGTTGTAGTACTTGTCGGTGAAGTCGACGACTTTCTTGCGGTCTTCGGTGATCGACATCGAGCTGATGATGACGTCGTATTTTTTCGCCTGCAGGCCCGGGATCATGCTGTCCCACACCTGTTCGACGAACACGCATTTGCGCTTGAGCTGCTCGCAGACCGCGCTGGCGATATCCACGTCGAAGCCGGTTGGCTTGCCGTCGGCGGTCTTGAAGGTGAAGGGTTCGTAGGTCGGGTCGATCGCGACCTTGAGTTCCTTGTCTTGTGCTGTTGCAGTGACGGCGATGGCGCCCAAGGCCAGCGCCAGGATGAGCTTCTTCATGTGAATTCCCTATTGGATAGGCCCGGGGATCGCCCTGGCGCGGGTTGAGACAGAAACGCGATTCTAGGTCCGGGCACGGCCGTCGTGGGTCAGTGTTTGCCCTTTGATGATTCAAGAAATAGGGCAAACCCGTACACTCGGGCCTTCCCCCTGACGCCCCCATGAACGCTCCTGTCGACGTTTCCCTGTTCGCGCGCGCCGCAAAACCGCTGACCAGTTACCGCAAGTACTGGGCGGCACGGTTCAGCGCGCCCCGGTTCCTGCCGATGAGTCGTACGGAGATGGAACATCTTGGCTGGGATAGCTGCGACATCATCCTGGTTACCGGCGATGCCTATGTCGACCATCCCAGTTTCGGCATGGCCGTGATCGGCCGCACGCTCGAGGCCCAGGGTTTTCGGGTCGGCATCATCGCCCAACCCGACTGGCACAGCGCCGACGCGTTCAAGGCGCTGGGCAAGCCGAACCTGTTCTGGGGCGTGACCGCCGGCAACATGGATTCGATGATCAACCGCTACACGGCGGACCGCAAGATCCGCAGCGACGACGCTTATACCCCGGGCGATGTCGGCGGCAAGCGGCCGGACCGGGCGGCCATCGTCTACAGCCAGCGTTGCCGTGAGGCTTACAAAGACGTACCCCTCGTACTCGGCGGTATCGAAGGCAGCCTGCGCCGGATCGCGCATTACGACTACTGGTCCGACAAGGTGCGCCGCTCCATCGTGGTCGATGCCAAGTGCGACCTGCTGCTGTACGGCAACGCCGAACGCGCGCTGGTCGAGGTCGCGCACCGTATTGCCGCACGCGAGCCGGTGCAATCGATCACCGATGTGCGCGGCACGGCATTCGTGCGCCGCCCGGACGATGCCAGCGGCAGGGGCTGGTTCGAGATCGACTCGACCAGTGTCGACCAGCCGGGACGCATCGAGGCGCAGGTCAATCCGTACCAGACAACCTCCGAGCAGGCGGCCGGGCAAGGCGCCAGCTGCGCGCGGGAAGACGGGCAGGCTCCCCAGGCGAGCGCCTCCGATCCTGCCACTGCCGGCGCCGGCGCGGTTGCCAGCGTCCATCCCGCCATCCAGCCGCTGACTTTCGTGCCCAACCCGGCGCTCAAGGGCAAATTGAAGGTGCCCCCGCGCGAGCGTTCGGTGATCCGCCTGCCCAGCTACGAGCAGGTGCGCGCCGACCCGGTGCTCTATGCCCATGCGAACCGGGTGTTGCACCTGGAGACCAACCCCGGCAACGCCCGTGCGCTGGTGCAGGCCCACGGCGTTGGTGCGACCGCACGCGACGTGTGGATCAACCCGCCGCCGATTCCGCTGACCACCGCCGAGATGGACCATGTGTTCGACCTGCCGTACGCGCGCGCGCCGCATCCCCGGTATGCCGACGAGAACGGCGGCCATGATGGCGCCACAAAGATCCCGGCCTGGGAGATGATCCGTTTCTC
>CAZADK010000055.1:0-12719 GCA_964483855.1 uncultured Rhodoferax sp. | reverse complement strand
CAGTTGCACCGCCAATGGTCAAAGCAGCGCCACTACCGTCATCACAAGGTAGCACGCCTGCTGGCGCCGAGCTGTCGATAGATTTGGTTTGGCCAGCGTCCGGCTCAGTCATTGGTAGTTTTGATATTGAGCGAAACAAAGGCATAGACATAGCTGGGACTGCAGGGGACCCTGTTTATGCAGTTGCAGACGCTCGGGTTGCATATACCGGTGCTGCTTTGCCTTCTATGGGCAATTTGATAATTCTGCAGCATGCAACAGGCTTTATCACTGCCTACGGTCATAACCAAACCATCCTTGTCAAGGAGACTGAAATGGTTCGCAAAGGACAAAAAATCGGCGAGATGGGTAGCTCCGGTACCGACCGGACAAAGCTCCATTTTGAAATTCGCCTTTATGACAAGGCTGTGGACCCTCTCAAATACTTGCCCAAACGCTAGCGACCCCAAGTCCACATGGTCTGGCCGGTCCTCGTCTTCGACATCGAGTCGATCCCCGATATCGCCGGGCTGCGCGTCTTGCGCTCGGCGGGTCCGGAGCAGACCGACGCCCAGGTCTATGCGGCCTGGGTCGATGGGCGCAAGGAAAAAGGGCAGAGTGATTTCATGCCGCTGCACCTGCAGCGCATCCTGGTGATCAGTGCGGTGTTTCGCAACGCCGACGGCCTGCGTATCCACTCCTTCGTCGACAGGGACGGGCATTCCGAAGGCAAGGTGATCCAGACCTTCTTCAACACGCTCGAGAAACACACGCCGCAGCTGGTCAGCTGGAATGGCGGCGGGTTCGATCTGCCGGTGCTGCATTACCGCGGCCTGCAGCATGGGGTGGTGGCCGACAAGTACTGGGACATGGGCGAGGACGACCGCGAGTTCAAGTGGAACAACTACATCAGCCGTTACCACATGCGCCACCTTGACCTGATGGACCTGCTGGCGATGTACCAGCCCAAGAACAACGCGCCGCTGGACGCGATGGCCAAGTTGTGCGGTTTTCCTGGAAAACTCGGCATGGACGGATCGGCGGTTTACGGCGCCTACCTGGATGGCAAACTGGAGGAGATCCGGCAATATTGCGAAACCGACGTCATGAATACCTACCTGGTGTATTGCCGGTTCCAGAAGATGCGTGGCGGCCTGCTCGAGAAAGAGTATGAACAGGAGATCCGTCTGGTCAGGGACAGCCTGACCGCCCTGGCGCCGAACGAGCCCCATTGGGAAGAGTACCTGCGGGCCTGGGGCTGAGGCGCGCGCGGCATGAGGAGAAAAAGGAAGCCGCCGGCGCCACCGCCCCTGCTGGACGAGCGACTGCAGATCGAGTCGCTGGACATGGAAGCGCAAGGCATTGCGCACCGCGAGGATGGCAAGGTCGTGTTCGTCGAGGGTGCCCTTCCGTTCGAGACCGTCAGTGTCCTGGTCAACCGCAGCAAGGCGAGTTTCGACAAGGCCACCGTTGCCACCATCCACCGCGAATCGTCACAACGCGTGACACCCGGTTGCCCGCATTTCGGACTGCATGCCGGGGCCTGCGGCGGCTGCAAGATGCAGCATATGCATGCCGATGCACAGGTGGCGGTCAAGCAGCGGGTGCTGGAAGACAGCCTGTGGCACCTGGGAAAGGTGCGACCGGACTACCTGCTGCGGCCGATGCACGGGCCGACCTGGGGCTACCGATACCGGGGCCGCCTATCCGTGCGTTACGTGCGCAAGAAGGCCATGGTGCTGGTCGGTTTTCACGAGCGCAAGAGCGGATACGTAGCCGACATGCAGCAATGCCGCGTGCTGCCGCCAGCCGTCAGTGCGCTCTTGATGCCCCTGCGCACGCTGATCGGCGGTCTGCAGGCGCGCGAGACCTGTCCGCAAATCGAGCTGGCCGTGGGCGACGACGGTCCGGTGCAGGTGGTGGCCATGGTGCTGCGCCACATGGAGTCGTTGTCGCAGAGCGACAAGGCGCAGTTGCGGGCGTTTGCCGCTGCTTACACCGGCTGGCACGGCGACCGCCAACGGGTGATCCAGTGGTGGCTGCAGCCTGGCGGGCCCGACACGGTGACTCTGCTCGACGAAGGCGGACCGCAGCTGGCGTATCGGCTGGCGGAGTTCGGCATCCACATGCCGTTTCGACCGACCGACTTCACGCAGGTCAATCCGCACGTCAATGCCGTGCTGGTGGGTTTTGCGCTGCGCCAGTTGTCGGTGCAACCGCACGAGCGGGTGATCGACTGGTTCTGCGGCCTGGGCAATTTCACGTTGCCGCTGGCCACGCGGGCTGGCTCGGTGCTGGGCGTCGAGGGCAGCACCACACTGGTGCAACGGGCGCAGGACAACGCGCGGCGCAACAACGATGGACGTGGCCCCGGCCGGGCACTCGCGCCGCTGCGGTTCGTCGCCAGGAACCTGTTCGAGATGACCGCGCAGATGCTGCTGGACGATGGGCCGGCCCACAAATGGCTGCTCGATCCGCCGCGAGAAGGCGCTTTTGCACTGGTGCAGGCGCTGGCGGCTTTGCATGCCGGCCTGTCTGATGCCAGCGGGTCGCAGCCGCACACGGTGCTGACCGACGGCGCAGCGGGGCCGGTCGCGCCGGGCCCGGACTGGTTCTTTCCCCAGCTTATCGTGTACGTCAGCTGCAATCCGGCAACGCTGGCGCGCGACGCTGCGGTGCTGGTGCAACAGGCGGGTTACCGGTGCAGCGCGGCCGGTGTCGTCAACATGTTTGCGCACACCGCGCACGTGGAAAGTATTGCGCTGTTCGAGCGCATCGGGTGACGCCGGAGGCCGGCGCGGGCGCGGCCCGCTTCAGCGCGACGCTGCGCGTGGCGCATTCGGGTTTGCGCCGCCCGATTGCTGGTCGGTCAGCATCACATCGGCGGATGCGGCTGGACTGGCCAGTTGCGGCGCTGCGCCTTCGATCTTGTTCTCGCGCATGTACTGGTCCATTTCCTTCCAGCCTTCGAACACGGCTGTCTTGGGCGCGCGTTCGTTGAGGCGGTAACAGTCCTCGATGCCGCGCATCGCATGGCGGCAGGCTGCGCCAATGGCGCGGCCATCGGCTTCGCGCTGTGCAATGCGCGGGTCGGGGCCCAGGCCCAGCAGATCGCAACCGGCAATCAGCAGGGTTATCGCTAGGGCAGGCAACAGGCGCAGGAACATGGAGTGGAGGCGACGCGTTTGAAGGATTATCGGCAGTTAGCCCTGCTCGCTGAAGCACCGTTACGGGTGACTGGGCGAAAAAAAGGCCCCGGTGAGGGGCCTTTGCGATGGTGCAGTCCTGCTTTCAGTCGCTACTGCCGCCGCCGATGCCCAGCAGCATCAAAAGACTCTGGAATACGTTGTAGATGCTCAGGTACAGGCCCAGGGTGGCGCTGATGTAGTTGGTCTCGCCACCGTCGACGATGCGCTTGAGGTCGTACAAGATGAAGGCGCTGAAGATGCCGATGGCCAGAACGGCGATCGCCATCATGCCGGCCGACGATGCGACGAACACATTGATGATAGCTGCCACCATCAGCACGATCGCTCCCACGGTGAGCCACTTGCCCATGCTGCTCAGGTCGCGCTTGATTACCGTGGACAGGCTGGCCATGACGAAGAACACGCCGGCTGTGCCGCCGAACGCCATCATGATCAGGTCGGCGCCATTCTTGAAGCCCAGCACCATCGCGATCAACCGGGACAACATCAGCCCCATGAAGAAGGTGAAGGCCAGCAGGATCGGGACTCCAGCTGCCGAGTTCTTGGTCTTTTCGATGGCGAACATGAAGCCGAAGGCTCCACCCAGGAACACCACCAGGCCAACGCCGCCACTGAGCGACGCGGTGATGCCGGTGCTCACGCCGACCCAGGCGCCCAGCACCGTGGGCAACATGCTCAGGGCCAGCAACCAGTAGGTATTGCGCAACACCTTGTTGCGTTGCTGCGCGGACACGCCATGCCCGTAGGCCGTGCCCTGGTTCAATGTTTGTACGCGGTCGTTCATGGTTCGGACTCCTGTTGTTGCTACCGTGGGGTAGATGCGGCCGATTCTAGGACAGTTCAAGTGCACGACCCCATGAAACGCAATTTGCCCATTGCTGGCGCGGGTATGCACGGGTTGCGCCAACTTGCGCACGGCGGCGCCGGGCCGCCGAGTGTTCGCCTCGCTGCCAGTGTGTGTGATCGGTGCCGGCGCCATCATTGAATGGCAAAGGTGATGGGCACGGTGAACCACATGGATTGGGCAACCCCGGCGCGTTTGCCGGGCACGAAACGCCAGGTCAGCACGGTCGATACGGCGGCGTTGTCGAGCCGGAAGAACCCGCTGGAGGTCTGCACCTTCGCTTCCTGGGCGGTGCCCTGGTCGCTGACCAGCACATCGACCAGGACCGTACCGTGTTCGCGCAGGCGCAGGCTGATCGGCGGATACCGTGGCCGGGGATTTTGCAGGTACTGCGCGTCGCTGGATGGCAACTCGACCGGCATCGGGCCCACAGGTGTCGCCACGGCGGCGGCAACCTGGCCCGAGGGGGCAGGGGCCGGTTCTGTCGAAGGGCGGGAGGACGCCGTTTTTCCGGCGCCTGGCGCCGGGTTCGTGGCCGGCATGATCGGCGTCGTGGCGGGCTCGGCTGGCGCCGGTGTTGGCGCCTGCGAGAGGCCGGGCGGGGGCGCGTACACGGGTGTAGCCGCGGGCATTGTCGATGCAGGCCTGGGCATCGCGGGTTGTGGAGCGACCTGCATCGCAGCGGGCTTGGGCAACCGCGGCGTTTGAACCGGCAACGCAGGCCGGGGTTCGAGCGCCGGCTGCGTCGCCACGGGTTGCGGCGCGGGTGCGCTTGGCGCAGGCAGCGCCACGATACGGGCCAGCATCGGGGCCGGCGCTACGGTGTCGGATGTGCGGGCCGTCAAACCGGCATTCAGCGCCCACAAGGCCGCCGCATGCAGCACCAGCACAATGGCAGCAATCGCGACTACCGCGCGTCTGCGATGCGTCATCACTTTACGCCCACGCCGAGTCGGCTTGCAGCGACATGCAGGCGGTGCCGCTCGAGCGCATGGGCGGGCCGCACCCGGCCGGCCTTGTCCCGATGGTCGGCTGGCTCGAACCGCGCAGCCCGTGCGAGGGCATCCGATGCATCAGCAGGTATCTGAATGAATGGCATCCTTGACGATGGTGACGATGTCGCGCAGGGCTCTGCTGCGAAGTGTGCCTGACACGGTTTCACCGCATTGGGCACATGGCATCCATGAGCCCATGCGGTTGCCAGCCGTCAATAACTCAGCCGCTCGGGCCGGATCTCCTGCAGGATCGTGGTCGCAATCTCCTCGATCGATTTGGTCGTCGTCGATAACCATCGGATGCCGCTGCGCCGCATCATGGCTTCGCCCTCGGCCACCTCCATGCGGCAGTTCTCCAGCGACGCGTATTTCGAGTTCGGCCGGCGCTCATTGCGGATTTCCCGCAACCGCTCGGGCGCGATCGTCAACCCGAACAGCTTGGCGCGGTGCGCAACCAGCGCCGGCGGCAACTGCTGGCGCTCGAAGTCTTCCGGAATCAGCGGATAGTTGGAAGCCTTCAGCCCATATTGCATCGCCAGATACAAAGAGGTAGGCGTCTTGCCGCTACGGCTGACGCCCACCAGGATCACGTCAGACAGTTCCAGGTCGCGATGGGACTGGCCGTCGTCGTGCGCCAGCGAGAAGTTGATGGCCTCGATCCGATCCTGGTATTCCTTGCTCTTGCTTGAATCGCTGAAGCGGCCCACCCGGTGGTTGGACTTGAGCTGCAGTTCGGTCTCCAGCGGATGCACGAAGGTGCCGAACATGTCCAGCAGCATGCCCTGGCAACCGTCCTGCAGGATCTTGAGGATCTCCATGTTGACCAGCGTCGTGAACACGATCGGCTTGTTGCCATCCGTGGTCGCGGTGTGATTGATCTGACGCAGCGTCTGGTAGGCCTTGTCCGCCGTGTCGATGAACGGCAACCGGATATGGCGTGCCTTGAGCTCGAATTGCGCCAGGATGGCGTTGCCAAACGTCTCGGCGGTGATACCGGTGCCATCGGAGATGAAGAAAACGGTGCGGTGGGGCATGGGTCGTGTGTCCTGGCGCAGTCGCCGGCCGGGCGGCCGAAGGTGCCGCGCACCAATGCTGCACTCTACAATGTTTGCGTCCCCACCCCATTCCAGACACCATGCCCCATCCGGCCCGCGCCCGCACGACCCCCATCGGGCGTCGTCCCGGCCCGGCCATGGCACGTGGTGGCTGCAGCAGCGAGGCTGTTGCAGGGCCGACCCCGATTTTCACAACCTCCGGAGTTTCCCCATGTCTGCAATGTTTGGCCCGACCGCCCTGGTCGTACCGTTTGAGAACCTGAGAATGGGCGACGTCGAGTCGGTCGGCGGCAAGAATGCCAGCCTCGGCGAGATGATTGCCCACCTGCCCACCGGCGTGAACGTCCCCACCGGGTTTGCGACCACGGCGCATGCGTTCCGCAAATTCCTGGCGCATGACGGGCTCGACGACAGGATCAAGGCGCGCCTCGACGCACTGGATGTGGACGATGTACGCGCGCTTGCGCAGGTCGGCGCGCAGATCCGCGACATGGTCGAATCGCAGCCATTCCCGAACGACCTGGAACGGGCGATCTGCGATGCGTTCGCGACGCTGAGCCATGGCGCACCGGAGCTGTCCTTCGCGGTGCGATCGTCAGCCACGGCGGAAGACCTGCCGGATGCGTCGTTCGCCGGGCAGCAGGAGACGTTCCTCAACGTGGAAGGCATCGACGACATCCTGCGCAAGATCAAGGTCGTGTTCGCGTCGCTCTACAACGACCGGGCGATCAGTTACCGGGTGCACAAGGGTTTCGCGCATGAACACGTGGCGCTGAGCGCCGGTATCCAGCGCATGGTACGTTCCGACCTCGGCGCTGCCGGCGTGATGTTCACCATCGACACCGAGTCGGGCTTCCAGGACCTGGTGTTCATCACCGCGAGTTACGGCCTGGGCGAAACGGTGGTGCAGGGCGCCGTCAACCCGGATGAGTTCTACGTGCACAAGCCGATGTTGCGCGCGGGCAAGCGGGCGATCGTGAGGCGCAGCCTGGGCTCCAAGCTGATCCAGATGCAGTTCGCCAGCGCCGCCGAAAAGGCTGCTGGCAACAAGCTGGTCACGACCACCGACGTGCCGATCGAGTTGCGCAACCGGTATTCGCTGACCGATGCCGATGTGGAGCAGCTGGCGCGTCATGCGCTGGTGATCGAGGAACACTACGGTCGCGCGATGGACATTGAATGGGGCAAGGACGGCCGCGACGGCAAGTTGTATATCCTGCAGGCGCGACCGGAGACGGTCAAGAGCCAGAACGCCGGCAAGGTCGAATACCGCTACAAGCTCAAGGGCAAGGGTGCGGTGCTGGTCGAGGGCCGTGCCATCGGTCAGAAGATCGGCACCGGACCGGTACGGCTGGTGCGCAACCTGTCCGAGATGGACCAGGTGCAGCCGGGCGATGTGCTGGTGACCGATATGACCGATCCGAACTGGGAGCCGGTGATGAAGCGGGCCTCTGCCATCGTCACCAATCGCGGCGGACGCACCTGCCATGCCGCGATCATCGCGCGCGAACTGGGCATTCCGGCCGTCGTGGGTTGTGGCGATGCGACCGAGCTGCTCAAGCAAGGGGTGTTGGTTACCGTGAGTTGTGCCGAGGGCGACACTGGATTCGTCTACGACGGATTGCTCGAGACCGAGGTGCAGCAGGTCGAGCGCGGCGCGATGCCCGACGTGCCGGTCAAGATCATGATGAACGTCGGCAATCCCCAGTTGGCATTCGATTTCTGTCAATTGCCCAATTCCGGCGTCGGGCTGGCGCGGCTTGAGTTCATCATCAACAACAATATCGGCGTGCATCCGAAGGCCATCCTGGACTACCCGGCGGTCGATTCCGATCTGAAGAAGGCGGTGGAATCGGTGGCCCGCGGGCATGCTTCGCCGCGGGCCTTTTATGTCGACCGGGTTGCCGAGGGAGTGGCCACGATCGCGGCCGCGTTCTGGCCCAAACCGGTCATCGTGCGCCTGTCCGACTTCAAGAGCAACGAATACCGCACGCTGATCGGCGGCAGCCGTTATGAGCCGGACGAAGAGAATCCGATGCTTGGTTTCCGGGGCGCCGTGCGTTACATCAGTGCCGATTTCGGCGAGGCATTCGCGATGGAATGCGAGGCGATGCTGCGGGTACGCCGCGACATGGGCTTGATCAATGTGCAGCTGATGGTGCCGTTCGTGCGCACGCTGGAGCAGGCGCGCAAGGTCACCGAGTTGCTGGCCCGGCATGGCTTGCGCCGGGGTGATGGCGCATCGGACGATGGCGACGGCGGGCTCAAGATCATCATGATGTGCGAGGTGCCCAGCAACGCCATCCTGGCCGCCGAGTTCCTGCAGTATTTCGACGGTTTCTCGATCGGCTCCAACGACCTGACACAGCTCACACTCGGGCTGGACCGTGACTCGGGGCTGGAGCTGCTGGCGGCCGACTTCGACGAACGCGATCCAGCGGTCAAGGCGCTGATCCGCATGGCGATCCAGGCTTGCCGGGCGCAGGGAAAATACGTCGGTATCTGCGGCCAGGGTCCCAGCGACCATCCGGATTTCGCCACCTGGCTGCGTGACGAAGGTATCGATTCGATCTCGCTCAATCCCGACACCGTGATCGAAACCTGGCGCCGCCTGGCGGCGTGATGGAGCCGATGGTGGGCGACACGACGCTGCGCCCACGGGTGTGGCATCGGGGTCTTCCCTAGGGCACCGTCGTACGGGGCTGCTTTGTAAGTGGCAGGTAAGCACGCTCCTCACAATGCTTGCATGGACTTCCGAGGGACTTCATGCTTCTTGTCGTCGCACCGCTCAAGCTGATCACCGAGACGGCCCTGATGGACCTGCCGGGACAGTGGTTACCCGGCCTGCTGGCCGGCGCACGTTGCGATGGCAATCTTGCCTTACAGCTGCGGCAGATGGCCAGCCGGCCCTGTGTCGCGCAGGCGCGCCGGCTGTCGCCGCGATTCGTCGTGGAGCGGCAGCTGCCGCTGGTCATTTGCCACCTCAAGGGCTGTGAGCCCAAGGTGGCGCCGCAACTGGAACGGGAAACCGGACTGCATGCCAAGTGATCCGCCTGATCGACGGCCGATCGCGCCGCGCCAGCCAGTGGGGCCTGACGCTCGGGGAGGGACGCGATGGCCGTGACGCGTCGACAACGCGCGTACTGGCGCAAGAACCTGGCGCTCACGACCGGCCTGCTGGCGGTCTGGTTTATCGTTACCTTCGTCGTCAGTTTCTTTGCGCGTGAGCTGAGTTTCAGCTTTTTTGGCTGGCCGTTCAGCTTCTGGATGGGGGCGCAGGGCGCCTTGCTGGTGTACGGCGCCATCATCTGGTTTTACGCCCGGACCATGGACAAGCTCGACGCGCAGTACGAGTTGCAAGAGAACGACGATTGAGCATGCCAGGCCGCCCTGCGACCATTGACCCCAGCACGGATGCGGCCCGCGTGCAGGCCGCCTTCAAGCATGACGTCGATCGTGTCTTCTGGTGGTACGTCGCTGGTTTCCTGGCCTTCGTGGTAGTGCTGGCGCTGCTGGAGCAGGCCGGTTTGCCACGGCGCTGGATCGGGTCGATCTTCCTGCTGGCCACGATCGGTCTCTACGCAACCATCGGCGTCCTGAGCCGGACCCATGACGCGGTCGAATATTATGTGGCCGGCAGGCGCGTGCCTGCCATCTACAACGGCATGGCTACCGGTGCGGACTGGATGTCGGCCGCTTCCTTCATCGGCCTCGGCGGAACCCTGTACATCGCCGGTTATGGGGGACTGGCCTTCATCATGGGCTGGACCGGCGGTTATTGCCTGGTCGCGCTGTTCCTGGCGCCTTACCTGCGCAGGTTCGGCCAGTTCACCGTGCCCGACTTCCTGGGTGAGCGCTACGGCGGCAATCTGCCGCGGTTTCTCGGCATCGTGGCGGCCATACTGTGTTCGTTCACCTATGTCGTGGCGCAGATCTCCGGAGTGGGGCTGATCACCTCGCACCTGACCGGCGTGCAGTTCGAGCTGGGCATCTTTCTCGGCCTGGGCGGCATCCTGGTGTGTTCCTTCCTGGGGGGCATGCGTGCCGTCACCTGGACCCAGGTCGCGCAATATGTCATCCTGATCGTGGCCTACCTGGTGCCGGTGGTCTGGTTGTCGGTGAAGCAGACGGGTATTCCGGTGCCGCAGCTGATCTATGGTTACCAGCTGGAGAAGGTCACGGCAATCGAGCGCAAACTGCAGGCCGATGCCGGAGAACGGGCGGTGCGCGATGTGTTCCAGCAGCGGTCGCGGGAGCTCTCCAGCAAACTTGAAGATCCGGCGACGGCCCTGGCGGCTGAACGCGTCGCGGCCAAGGTGCGCCTGGATCGTCTCAGGCATGTCCAGGGCTCGGGCTCCGCAGCCGACGTGGCGGCGGCAGAAAAGGCGTTGGCCGCGTTGCCGGCCGATGCGGAGACTGCGCGGGAAACCTGGGCTGCGGCAAAGGAGCGCGCCGACCTGAAGTCGCTGCCGCTCAACGGCATGGTGCCGCATGCACAGACCTTCACCGGTGACCCGACGGGCAACGTGGGGGCGCAGGATGCCTACAACATCGCGCGCCGCAATTTCCTGGCGCTGACCTTCTGCCTGATGGTCGGAACCGCCGCGTTGCCGCACATCTTGATGCGGTACTACACGGTGCCCAGTGTCCGGCAAGCGCGTGCATCGGTAAGTTGGTCACTGCTGTTCATCTTCCTTTTGTACTTCACTGCGCCGGCGTTGGCGGTGCTGGTCAAGTTCGAGATCTTCACGTTGGTGGTGGGTACGCCATTTGATCAGTTGCCGCGGTGGATCTCGTCCTGGAGCAAGGTCGATCCGTCGCTGCTGTCGGTGACCGATGTCAACCAGGATGGCATCTTGCAGCTCAACGAGATGAACATCAGCGGCGACATCGTGGTGCTCGCGATGCCGGAGATCGGGGGCATGCCGTACGTCATTTCTGCGCTGGTGGCGGCCGGCGGGCTGGCCGCCGCCTTGTCCACCGCCGACGGACTGCTGCTGACCGTGGCCAACGCGCTCAGCCACGACCTGTATTACAAGATGATCGACCCGAATGCGTCGACCGCGCGTCGCGTCGCGTTGTCCAAGATGCTGCTGCTGGTGGTGGCCCTGGCGGCGTCCTATGTCGCGTCCCAGCGGCCAGCCGACATTCTGTTCCTGGTGTCGGCCGCGTTTTCGTTTGCCGCCGCGGCATTTTTTCCGGCGCTGACACTGGGTATCTTCTGGGGTCGCGCCACTGGCGTGGCGGCGTCGCTGGGCATGGTCGCCGGCCTGGGCACCACGGCTCATTACATGGTGATGACGCAGCCCTGGCTGCGCGGCATCTTCGGCATCACCTCCCCAGTGCGGCTGTGGTGGGACATACAGCCGATCTCCGCCGGATTGTTCGGCGTGCCGGTGGGTTTTGCGGTGATTGTGCTGGTCAGCTTGTTGACACCGCGCCCGGGGCCGCGCATCGCGCGGCTGGTCGAAGCCATCCGGTATCCGAACCCCAGGGACGGCTGAACGCGGCTGCACGCTGTTGGGCTGAAGCGGTCGCGTGCTTGTCGGCTATACTCTTGGGCTTTCCCTTACCACACCCTGTTTAGACGCCGGGGGTGGTTTCACCGGCCCGCTTGCGGGTCATCCACAAGGAGCATCGATGCGTCATTACGAGATCATCCTCATGATCCATCCGGATCAGAGCGAGCAGGTTCCAGCGATGCTGGAGCGTTACAAGACCATGATCATTGCCGGTGGCGGCAAGATCCATCGGGTGGAAGACTGGGGTCGTCGCCAGTTGATCTACATGATCAACAAGCTGGCCAAGGCCCATTACCTGTGCATCAACATCGAGGCCGATCAGGCCGTGATGTCGGAACTCGAGCATGCCTTCAAGTTCAACGACGCGGTCCTGCGTCACCTGACCGTGTTGCGCAAGAAGGCCGACACCTCCCCGTCGTCGATGATGAAGACGGTGGAGCGTGAGGATGCGCGCAAGGCCCAGCAGGCCGAGATGCACGCGAACGACCGCTGATACCGTCGTGGGGTGAACGAGGTCGCCAACTGCCTTGTCCTGACAGCCAGTATTGCCCAGCGTGATGCGATGCGGTACACGCCGGCGGGGGTACCGGCCCTGAACCTGAAGCTCGAGCATGCCTCCAGTGTCCAGGAAGCAGGGCAGACCCGGCAAGTCAAGGCAGAGATGAAAGCAGTGGCCCTTGGCGGAAATGCCGAGCGGCTGGCCAATCAGGCGATCGGCAGCAGCTGGCGATTCACCGGCTTCGTGGCCTCACCGCGCAACGGAAAACACGTCGTTTTTCACATACAGGAATTTCTGCAAGAACCATCCATGTTTCCCCGGCAGGACGATCCGGCGCAGCGCGCCTGAGCCATCGACCCCTGCCACCCGAAGGACTTCACCATGCCAGCACCCAAACGTTTCAACAAAGACAAGCGCCCCAAGCGCCCGGCCCAGAACCTGCTGTTCAAGCGCAAGCGCTTTTGCCGCTTCACCGTGACAGGTGTCGAAGAGATCGACTACAAGGACATCGACACCTTGCGCGATTTCATCGCCGAGAACGGCAAGATCATTCCCGCGCGCCTGACCGGCACCCGTGCCATCTTCCAGCGCCAACTCAACACCGCGATCAAGCGCG
>CAZADK010000054.1:0-12884 GCA_964483855.1 uncultured Rhodoferax sp. | reverse complement strand
CCTGGATCCAGACTGCGGGCCCGCCGGTGGTGCTGACCGGCAGCACAAGCAGCAGCGCCAGTTTCGTCGTGCCCGCGTCGGGCAACAGCTTTACATTCCGGCTCCGGGCGATCGATCAGAACGGCAAGTCCGCGCAAATCGATCTGACTGTGCCGGCAAACAATTCGCCGCCCGTGATGGCGCCGATCGGCAACCTGTTCGTGCTGCAGGGGGAACAGCTGATGTTCAGCGCCAGCGCCACCGATGGCGAGGGCGATGCCATCCGTTTTATGGCCAGCACCTTGCCGCGCGGCGCCCGTTTCGATTCGGATACCGGCACCTTCATCTGGGATAACGCGGGCCCCCTGGGCAGCTACAGTGTCGGCATTACGCCCAGCGACGGTCTGCTCAGTGGCGAGACGGTCTATGTCGGCATCGTCGTCATCGCGCCCGGCTCGGGCGGTGGCGGTGCCAGCCGGGCCGCATGGTGGATGATGCTGGGTGCTCTGACGCTGCTGCTGGGACTGCAGCAGATGCAGCGGCGCCACACGGCGGGACGCCGGACGCTCCGCGCGACCTCCGATACCAGCAACCCGGCTTGACCCCGCAGGCGGCGCTGGCGTGCGTCGCCGTGCGCATCCGGATCGGCAACCTGACGATGACCCGCGGCGTCAGGGGATGCAGTGCAGCGACCGCATGTAGTGCGGATGCACCATCAGCGCGTCCCACTCCAGCGCGGGAAAGGCCGGCAGCAAGGCAGTTCGACGAATCTCGCTGGTCGCGCGCGCCTGCCACAAACCGACAGTTTGCGCCTGGGTCATGCCTGCGAGCCAGTCATCGATGGCGGTACTGCCGTCCAGGCACTGGTTGCACAGCAGCACCAGGTCACATCCCGCGCCCAGCGCCACCGCGGCCGCCTGGGTGAATGTCACCTCGCGTCCGTCGATCAGCCGCGCGCCAGCCATGCTCAGGTCGTCGCTGAACACCGCGCCCGAGAAGCCCAGGCGCGAGCGCAGGATGTCCTGCAGCCAGCGCGACGAGAAACCGGCCGGCCTCGGATCGACACGTGGATAGACGACGTGCGCCGGCATCACGCTGGCCAGCGATGCGCCCAACCAGCCGTATGGCGCCGCGTCTTGCGCCAGCAGGGCTTTGAGGCCGCGCCTGTCGACTGGCAGATCGATATGCGAATCGGCCGCGGCA
Source organism: uncultured Rhodoferax sp. (assembly GCA_964483855.1). Classification (GTDB taxonomy): domain Bacteria; phylum Pseudomonadota; class Gammaproteobacteria; order Burkholderiales; family Burkholderiaceae_C; genus CAISIP01. The sequence continues at coordinate 11,702 of CAZADK010000054.1, read as the reverse complement.
AAACCATGGCCCGGGAAATGTTTGCCGCAATTGGCCATGCCACTTTGCAACAAGCCGTGCATCAGGCTCTTGGCCAGCAGGCTGACGACGGCAGGATCACGCGCAAAGGCCCGGTCGCCGATCACGCCGCTGGGGCCATGGTCGAGATCGAGCACCGGCGCAAAACTCAGGTCGACGCCGCAGGCACGCAACTCCGCGCCCAGCACATAACCACAGGCGGTCGCGGCGCGGGTGGCCCGCATGGCACTGGTCTGCGGATCGGTCTTGCCATCACCCTGCCACATCTGGCCCAGTAACCGCATCGGCGGAAGGTGGGTGAATCCGTCGGTTCGAAAACGCTGCACCCGACCACCCTCATGGTCCACCATGATCAGCAGGTCGCTGCGTGCACGCTTGATCGCGCGGCACAAGGCCGACAGCTGGACGCGGTCAGCCCAGTTGCGGCCAAACAGGATCACGCCGCCGACGAGCGGATGCTTCAGGCGCCTGCGGTCGGTGGCGCCGAGCGTCAGCCCGGGAACATCGATGATCAGCGGCGCATGGATGAGCATGGGAGATTCCAGAAGCGGGATGGGACCGAACATCGGCGCAAAGCGGCGCCGGCTCAGAGCGCGAGAGGCCATCGATTGGGCGCCACGGCCCGCCGGGCAAGACGGCGCAGCAGGCCGTGGCCCGAAGCGCCAGGATCTGGTTGCGAGTTCTTGCGTGGGCTCAAGCGATTGCCTCTCGAGCTGTCAGTGCGCGGTCTCGACCACGCAGAAACTGGCCGCGTATTCGCTTTCGTCGGTGACACTGACATGCACACGCAGGCCTTGTGAGTCGAACCAGCGCTTGAGTTCGCCATGCAGCACGATGACGGGTTTTCCTGCGTTGGCATGGCCGGCCGGCTCCTTGGCGATCTCGCACAGGCGCCAGGTCATCGGCATGCGCATCCCCAGGCCCACCGCCTTGCTGAACGCCTCCTTGGCGCTGAACCGGGTCGCCAGGTAACGCACGCCGCGTTCGGGCCAGCGCGCACTGCGCGCACGCCAGGTCGCCATCTCGGCTTCCGACAGGATCTTTGCGGCAAAGCGTTCGCCATGGCGCTCCAGGCTGGCGCGGATGCGCCGGATGTCGCAGATATCGGTGCCGATGCCGTAAATCATGAGCCCGACGGCACCCGCTCGAACGCCGCGTCAATGCAGCGCAGGTAGTCGGTCACCGTGGCGGCGTAACCGAGTTCAAGCGCATCGGAGATCAGCGCATGGCCTATCGACACCTCCTGCACACCCGGCACCGATCGCAGGAACCAGCCCAGGTTGTCGCGGTTCAGGTCATGGCCGGCATTGACGCCCAGTCCGGCATCAAGTGCAGCTTGCGCAGTTGCGGCATAACGCGCGGTCTGCTCATGCAGCGAAGGGCCGCCCCAGGACTTGGCATAGGGTTCGGTGTAAAGCTCGACCCGGTCCGCCCCGACGGCACGCGCGGCCGCCATCGCGGATGGATCGGCATCCATGAACAGGCTCACCCGCACTCCCAGAGCCCTGGCCTGCGCGATCAGTGGACGCAGCCGCTGCTCATCGCGGGCCAGATTCCACCCGTGGTCGCTGGTGAACTGGCCTTCGCCGTCGGGAACCAGGGTGCACTGGTGCGGACGCAGTTCCTGCACGAAACCCATCAGGTTCTGGAACGGATTGCCCTCGATGTTGAACTCGCGACCCGGCCACTGCCGCAGCAAGGCGGCCAGCTCGTGTACGTCGGCGGTGCGGATATGGCGCTGGTCCGGCCGTGGATGCACCGTGATGCCGTTGGCCCCATGTTGCAGGCAGATGGTCGCAGCCCGGGCCAGCGAGGGAATGCCCAGATGCCGGGTGTTGCGCACCAGGGCCACCTTGTTCAGGTTGACGGAAAGCGCGGTCTTGTTCATAAGGATTTCAGGTCGATCATCATCTGGCGCGTACGCAGCGTCTTCACACCGCAATGGTAATGGAGCAAAGCGCGCAGCTGCGGCTTGAGTTCGCCCACGACTGGCGCACAGGCCCGCAGCGTATCGGTGAAAACGGACTCGTCGCCATCGAGCGCGCGCTGCAACTGCAACCATTGCGCGCCGGACAGGCTGGCGCGGTCGTGTGCACCCGCCAGGCGCAAGCCTCCCTCGAACACCAGGCTATACCGCTCCTGCGGCAACAAGCCACCGAGCGTCATGGTCTGGGCGTCAAGCAGGGGCAACAGGCCGATTTCACGCAGCAGCAGCAATTCGAAGGCGCGCAGTGCCGTTTGCAGTGCGTCGCCATGCTCGGAGCAGATCAGCGAAACCACGCGGGAATAAATGTCGAACAGCCCTGGATGCGGATCATCGCGGGCCAGCAGGGTGAGCACCAGTTCGTTGAGGTAATAACCCGACAACAACGCTCCGCCGGCGGGCATGACATGGCCACCCATCCACTCGGCGCTGCGCAGGGTGCGGATCTCGGCGTCGCCGCCAAAGGCCAGGTGCAGCGGCTGCAACGGCAGCAGGATCGGGCGCAAACCGGAACTCGGGCGTTTTGCCCCCTTGGCCACCAGTGCGACCCGCCCGTGGTTACGGGTGAACACCTCCAGGATCAGGCTCGACTCGCTCCAGTCGTGGCGATGCAGCACGTAGGCAGGTTCATCGGTGATGCGCGCACTGACCACCCGGGCACACCTGTGTCACTCGTAGCCGAAGCTGCGCACCCGTGCCTCGTCGTCGGCCCAGCCAGAACGCACCTTGACCCACAATTCGATGAAGACCTTGGCGTCGAACAGTTTTTCCAGTTCGACCCGGGTCTCGGTACCAATGCGCTTCATGCGTTCGCCCTTGTCGCCGATCACCATGGCCTTGTGTCCGTCACGCTCGACGACGATGGTCGCGGCGATACGCACCAGCCGCTTCTGGCCCTTGCGCGCCGGTGGCTCCTCGGAGAACTGATCGATCACCACGGTCGACGTGTAGGGCAACTCGTCGCCAGTCAGGCGGAACAGTTTCTCGCGCACCAACTCTGCGGCCAGGAATCGCTCGCTGCGGTCGGTGAGTTCGTTCGCGTCGTAGAACCAGGGCTGCCGCGGGAGGTGTTGTTCGCAGATGGCCAGCAAGCGTGCGACATCGCGCGCGTTCTTGGCCGACATCGGCACGAACTCGGCAAACGCGTGGCGTTGCTGCATCTCCTGCAGCCAAGGCGCGACGGTGGCGCGCTGCTGGACCTGGTCCAGTTTGTTGGCCACCAGCAAGGCCGGGATCTTCCCGTCCAGCAGTTGGAGTACCTTGGCGTCGGCCTGGTTGAAGCGTCCTGCCTCGGTAACGAACAACACCAGGTCGACGTCCTTCACCGCACCCAGCACCGAGCGATTGAGCGAACGGTTCAGCGCATTCGCATGCACGGTCTGAAAGCCGGGCGTATCGACAAACACGAACTGCGTGCCTGCCTGGGTGCGCACGCCGGTGATGCGATGGCGCGTTGTCTGCGCCTTGCGCGAGGTGATGCTGATCTTCTGGCCGACCAGCGCATTGAGCAGCGTGGACTTGCCGACATTGGGTTTGCCGATGATCGCGATCAGGCCGCAGCGCTGCGGCCCTGTGTCAGCGGCGGCTTCGGCCACATGGGTTGCAGGCACGTCGTCTTCGCGCGGATCGACGGGTAAGGTCATGGGGATCCACCGTTCCTCAAGGTCTGCAGCATCGCACCTGCCGCTGCCTGCTCGGCTGCGCGGCGTGATCCACCGATACCGCGCTCGCACACGCCGAGTTCGACAATCTCGCATTCGACATCGAACGACTGCTGGTGCGCCGCGCCCAGCGTGCTCACGACCCGGTATTGCGGCAGTTTCATCTTGCGGCCCTGCAGCCACTCCTGCAGTTCGGTCTTGGGATCCTTGCCGATGGCGGCCATCGTCGGATTGATCTCGACCCCCTTGAACAAGCGGTGCACCAGTTGCTGGGCGGCGACAAAGCCGGCATCCAGGTAGACAGCACCGATCACGGCCTCCAGGGCATCGGCCAGTATCGATGGCCGCTTCTTGCCGCCTGAGCGCATTTCCCCCTCGCCGAGCCGGATGCAGGCCGGCAGGCCGAGTTCCACCGAGAGCTTGTGCAATGTATCTTGCTTGACCATGTTGGCGCGGACCCGCGACAGGTCGCCCTCGGGCAATTGGCGCAGCCGCTGGTACAGCAGGTCGGAGACGGCGAGATTCAGGACCGAGTCGCCGAGAAACTCCAGCCGCTCGTTGTGGTCGGCACTGAAGCTGCGATGCGTCAGCGCCCGACCCAGCAGGTCAGCGTCGGAAAAGACATGCTGCAAGCGTTGCTGCAACGATTGCCAGAGTGGATCCACGCTATTTGGACTGTCCGGCGTACTTGAGCGTCAAGTACGCCGGCCCGGCCAGGTGGATTTCGCGCTCGTAGGCAAACTTCACGACGATGGTTTCGCCGTCCTTGGTCACTTCAAGGTCCTTGGCCTTCATCGACGTGATGTTGTCCACCTCCGCGGCGCGGTCGAACAATGCACGCACTTCCGGCACGGTGTTGCCTGCACTGGCCTTCTTGGCCGCCTTCGCGACCGCCTGGTATTCGATGAAGGTCGGGAAGACCTGCGCGGCAACGACGCCGACGACTGCCAGCACGCCGCCGACGAACACCAGTCCCAGAAAGGAGATGCCGCGTTGCCTGGATCTTGGTTGTTGGGTCATGAATCGCCTCCTGCTGCAAGTACCGGGATCAGTGGAACGGACCGATACGGGTGAGATTGCTGAAATTCATCCAGACAAAGATCGCCTTGCCCACGATGTTCCTGTCGGGCACGAACCCCCAGTAGCGCGAGTCCAGCGAATTGTCCCGGTTGTCGCCCATCATGAAGAAATGCCCTGGCGGCACCTTGCAGACCACGCCTTCGACACTGTAGCGGCAATTGTCGCGATTCGGAAACTGCTCGGCCCCCGGAATGAAGGCAGGTCTGTCACTGTCGATGAGCAACCGGTGCGCCTTCTCGCCGAGCTTTTCCTCGTATTGCTTCACGTAGCGCATCGAGTCTTCGTCGAAAAAATCGGCCACCGGCTGAAACGGGACCGGTTGACCGTTGATCGACAGGCGCTTGTTCAGGTAGCTGACCTCGTCGCCTGGCAAGGCGACGACCCGCTTGATGTAATCCAGGCTGGGCTTGGGCGGGTAACGAAAGACCATCACATCGCCCCGTTGGGGCGCATTGCCTTCGGTCAACTTGACGTGGATGACAGGCAACCGCAGGCCGTAGTGGTACTTGTTGACGAGGATCAGATCGCCCACCAGCAGCGTGGGAATCATCGAGCCCGACGGGATCTTGAACGGCTCGAACAGGAAGGAGCGCAGCAAAAACACCACCAAAATGACTGGAAACAGCCCGGCAGTCCAGTCAAGCCACCACGGTTGGGCCAGCAGTTCGGCCCGGGCCTTGGCGACGTCACCATCAACTTGGCTGACGCCCTGCTGGCGCAACGCGGCATTGCGCTGGGCGACCGTAGCCTCGAGTTCAACGGCTGCGCGGCGGCGCTTCGGCCAGAAATACAGACGTTCGGCCAGCCAATACAAGCCGGTGACAACCACGGCGAGGAACAGCATCAGCGCAAAGTTGCCTTCGACACGGCCGACGTACCAGGCACCAGCATAGGCCACGAAGGCGGCCAGGATCAGCGAGGTCAGTATCTGCATCAATCGTCCACTTGCAAGATGGCAAGGAACGCCTCCTGGGGCACTTCGACCGAACCGATCTGCTTCATTCTTTTCTTGCCTGCCTTCTGCTTCTCGAGGAGTTTGCGCTTGCGCGAGATATCGCCGCCATAACACTTGGCAAGCACGTTCTTGCGCAGCGCCTTGATTGTCTCACGCGCAATCACGTTGGCTCCGATGGTGGCCTGGATCGCGACGTCGTACATCTGGCGCGAAATGATCTCGCGCATCTTCGACACCACTGCCCGCGCGCGAAACTGCGATTGCGAGCGGTGCACGATGATGGACAAGGCATCGACCTTCTCCCCATTGAGCAGGATATCAATCTTGACCACGTCCGAGGCCCGATATTCCTTGAACGCGTAGTCCATCGAGGCATAACCACGGCTCACCGACTTGAGCTTGTCGAAGAAGTCGAGCACGATCTCGCCCAGCGGCATTTCGTAGGTCAGCATGACCTGGCGGCCATGGTAGGCCATGTTCATCTGCACGCCGCGTTTCTGGTTTGCCAGCGTCATCACGCTGCCAACGTATTCCTGCGGCATGTACAGGTGCACGGTGACAATGGGTTCGCGGATCTCCGCGGTCTTGCCGATCTCGGGCATCTTCGAGGGGTTCTCCACCTTGACCACTTCGCCGCCGATCTTGGCCACCTCGTACACGACGCTGGGCGCAGTCGTGATCAAGTCCTGGTCGAACTCCCGCTCCAGCCTCTCCTGCACGATTTCCATGTGCAGCAATCCGAGAAAGCCGCAGCGAAAGCCAAAGCCGAGCGCCTGCGATACCTCCGGCTCATAACGCAACGAAGAGTCATTGAGCTTGAGTTTCTCCAGGCTGTCGCGCAATCCTTCGTACTGATTGGCCTCGGTAGGATACAGGCCGGCAAAAACCTGCGGCTGAATCTCCTTGAAGCCGGGCAAGGCCTCGGTAGCGGTGAACGCCGCACCGCCGGTGCCCGGCTTGATCAGCGTGACGGTGTCGCCGACCTTGGCCGCCTGCAACTCGCGAATGCCGGCGATGATGTAGCCGACCTCGCCAGCCTCCAGTGAATCACGCGGCTGATCGGCCGGCGTAAACACACCGAGGTTGTCGGCGTTGTAGCTGGTTCCGGTGGCCATCATCTTGATTCGATCGCCCTTGGCGAGGCGGCCATCGACAACGCGCACCAGCATCACGACGCCGACATAGGTATCGAACCAGCTATCAACGATCATGGCCCGAAGCGGCCCATCTGCCTTGCCTCGTGGCGGCGGGATCTTCGCCACGATCGCCTCGAGAATCTCATCGATGCCTTGCCCCGTCTTGGCCGAACATGCAATGGCTTCGGACGCGTCGATGCCGATCACGTCCTCGACTTCCTTGCGTGCGCTCTCTGGATCGGCGTTGGGCAGATCCATCTTGTTGAGCACCGGCAGCACTTCGACGCCGAGGTCGAGCGCGGTATAACAGTTGGCCACGGTCTGTGCCTCGACGCCCTGGCTGGCGTCCACGACCAGCAACGCACCTTCACACGCCGACAACGAACGGCTGACCTCATACGAGAAATCCACATGGCCGGGCGTATCGATCAGGTTGAGGTTGTAGATCTTGCCATCGCGCGCCGTGTAGCGCAGTGCAGCGGTCTGCGCCTTGATGGTTATCCCACGCTCTTTCTCGATATCCATCGAATCGAGAACCTGCGACTGCATGTCGCGCGCGGCGAGTCCACCGCAAGTTTGAATCAGGCGATCCGCCAACGTCGACTTGCCATGATCAATGTGCGCAATGATCGAAAAATTTCTGATGTGATCCATCAACGAGAACGCTTAAGTAATTGAATTGGAAAGAGGCTGGATAAGAAAAAAGGGCGCGTCACAAAATGACGCGCCCTGAACCAACAATCATTGGCAACTGCGATAGTTGGAAGTTCATTGTAGGCAAAAAGGCCCGAAAGCCCAGAGCCCTCGCAGCAAAAACAAGTCGTTGCAGGGCAGCAACAGGAATCTTGTACACAGCTTATAAACAGGTTTTGAGGAAAGCCACTGAACAACTTGTGGGTGATCTGTGGACCGCCTGTGTGGTTTACTCCACCCATCCCATATCGTGGATTCAAAACCCGGCGATATGCCCAAATCCGCCATTTACAACCCCAACATTCTAACCAACATCGCAATGAGTCCGAAAAAGTGAGTGGGCACAAACTTTATCGATGGGACGAAATGCCCGAAAAAAACCTGACCCAAGTGCCCCGCCGGTAGCAGCAAACCAACAAATAACCCGCAAATCAATCAGACATTGCGGGCGAACCGGCGGTAGAAGCCTGGGGTCACCGGCTCGGACGGATCACCGCGTATTGCACCCAGTCGCCCCGGCGAAACAGGATGTTGATGGGTTTCGTGCGATCCGCCTTGGACAAGGCGGACTCGAAGTCCTTCATGGTGTTGACCTCGTGATTCGCGATGGCCGTGACGATGTCGCCCTCACGAATACCTGCGCGCTGCGCGGCTTCGGTGACCACTTCGACCTTCACGCCGCCCTTGATCTTGAGCTCCTTCTTCTGCGCATCGGGCAATTCGCTGACCGTCAGGCCCAGCGCCTGCGCTGCTGCGGACATCTTGGGCTTCTCTTCCTTGTCCGGCGTCTTTTGAGCGACCTTTTCCGCCTCTACTTCGGCCACCATGATCGTCAGGTCCTTGGTGCCGCCGCGGCGGAAAACAGTCAGGTTGCTGCGCGTGCCAGGTTTGACGTTGCCCACGAGTCGCGGCAGGTCGCTGTGACGGTCGATCGCCTTGCCGTCGAACTTGATGATGATGTCCCCAGCCTCGACACCGGCCTTGTCGGCCGGCGAACCCGACTCCACGCCGCGCACCAGCGCTCCGGTAGGCTTGCCCATGCCGATCGCCTCGGCCACATCTTTGGTCACCTGGTCGATCTGCACGCCGATGCGTCCGCGCGAAACCCTGCCCGATGTACGCAACTGGTCGCTGACACGGATCGCCTCATCCATCGGAATCGCGAACGAGATACCCATGAACCCACCCGAGCGCGAATAGATCTGGCTGTTGATGCCGACCACCTCACCCCGCATGTTGATCAGGGGGCCTCCGGAGTTGCCCGGGTTGATCGCCACGTCGGTCTGAATGAAAGGCAGATAGTCACCGGTATCACGCGCCTTCGCGCTGACGATACCTGCAGTGACCGTGTTCTTGAGGCCGAACGGCGAACCGATCGCCATGACCCACTCGCCGACCTTGAGTCGGCTCACGTCACCCACCTTGACCGCAGGAAGCCCGGTCACGTCGATCTTCACCACCGCGACATCGGTGCGCTTGTCGGTGCCGACGATTCTGGCCTTGAACTCACGGTCGTCGGTCAAGGTCACGAGCACCTCGTCGGCTCCGTCGACCACGTGCGCGTTGGTCATGATGTAACCATCGGACGTCAGGATGAAGCCCGAACCCACGCCACGCGGTTGTTCCTCTTCCTGCGGCTGCGGTCGATTCGAGCGCGGTCCCGGCTGCCGGGGAATATTCGGGATCGGCACACCGAAGCGTCGGAAAAACTCCAGCATTTCCTCGTCGATCGGCCCGCTATTACCAAGGCGCGGCCGCGAAGCGGCCTTCTCCAGCGTGCGAATGTTCACCACCGAAGGGCCGACCTGCTCGACCAGTTCGGTGAAATCCGGCAGCACTCGCAATTGCGCACTGGCCGGCGCCAGCGGAAGCAAGGAAAAGGCCGTTGCCGCGGCCGTTGCCATGAACCAATGCTTGATACCCAAGCGATCCCATTTCATCATCGTCCACCTTTTTCAAAAATGCTTCAATTCCGCTGCCCCGCGGGTCTGCCGGCACCACCACACGTGTCACCGAAACTCATCTGCGCAGGATATGGGGGCTTATCGGGTGCGCTCAAGACCCTGCGCAAACGCAGCCAGTGTGCTGCGCGGCACCTCGCCGATGATCGTCAGCCACCAGTCTGTGTTCTTGTCGCCCATGCGCCGGGTCAGGGTCTGGGTCGCACCCAGCGCCATCGAACCTTCGACCGTATGCTTGCTACGGTCGAACACCTCCACGAACACCGACACCGACGCCAGGCCGTCCGAGAAGACCCACTGCATCGCGCCGTCGGTCTTGCCTTGATCGGCGCCCAGGGTCGGCCGCCTTTGGCAGCTCATGGGCTTGAAACCGGCTACAGGATTCTTGATCGCCCAACCCTCGGCCGCGGCCGTGGTCTTGACCATCTCCGGCTTTTCAACCCGATAACCGTCGGTGTTCTCCATCATCTGGGTCAGCTTGGCAACACTCACCGGCACATCCATCTGCAGTTCCGAAAAGGCTGCCTGCTCCAGGACCCGGCCGTCCACATCGAGCGTCTGAAGCTTCATGACCAGGCCAGTCGCTTTCTCGCTCCAGATGCGGTAACCGAATCGCAGCTTGTCCTTGGGCTGCAACTGAACCACATCCGCATCCAGTCCCGCCACCCGTTCAACGCCGCGCTGGTGCGCGCTGTAATGCTGGCCGATCGACGAGTCGGTGGCCCGCAGCAAGTCAGGGAACAGGCCCAGGGACTCGCGCCGTTCGGACACCGCGGTGCGGCTCCCCGGCAGGAAGGTGATGACTTGGTCGTTGCGACGGAACGTCGAGCGCGGCTGGCCGCTGAGCGACTCGACCCGCTCCATCTGCAAGTCTCCGCTGCAAACATGCCAGATCTTGGCGCTCGACATATTCGAGCCAGCCGACACGACAAACGTTCCGATGTACGTCCTTTGACGCGAAGCCCCATGCATCCGGGTCAGCCACTCGGAGATGCCCAGTTCGCCGGAACCGGCCGACGCACTCGCGGCTGCCGCCGGCGGCGCTACCTGGGCCATTGCAGGTACCAATGACAGCAGCACCAGGGGCGCGACAGCCGCCACCCGCCGCAGCGCAGGTCCCACGCGGGCAAAAAGTAGTTCAAGCATCAACGGCCAGGCTGTTCAAAAGTCGCATTGCGCAGGAAACCGGCCGGCATCTGCAGTGCCGACGTGCCGCCGAATTGCCGATGGGCTGCCAGCAGTTCATCGAGCCTCGGATCGCGCAACATCACCGCGGGTTCCGTGCTCGGGGCCGCAGCGCCGGCAGTGACCGACGATGCTGCCGCAGGCACCGCGGCCAACCGCGCCGACGCATCGGTGCCGACCGAACCTGCATGCCAGCCCAGCACGGCCACCGCCATCAGCGATGCGGCAGCGGCCAGCCATTTCCAGCGCAGCACGGCATCGTTGGCGCTGCGCACGGCCGCGTTCACATCCACTGGTGGAATCGCCGCGACCGGCCGTCCGGATGCAGGAGTGGCCTCGCCGCCCGGGCCGGTAATCGCCTCGCCATCATCCACAGCCAGGCCCATCACCTCGAGCTGCGCCAGCCGACCACGCAGCCGCAGGACGAAGTCCTGATCCCGGCTGCAATCGGTCAGATCCGCACTGCGCAGCACATCGCCCATCACATGGTAGGCATGCCAGGTGACGCGTGCTTGCTGCGACGTCTCCACCCAGGCTATCGTCTGCGCGAATTCGTCGCAGTCCAGTTGTCCATCGGCCAACGCGGAAATCCGCTCCAGCCGTTCACGCTCGTCGTCATGCATGTCGTAGTACCTCGCAATCCATCACCAGCGCTTGCCGCCCTGCTTCTCCAGCAGCGGTCGGATGCGTGCCGACACCGCCTCCCGGGCCCGAAAGATGCGCGAGCGCACCGTCCCGATCGGGCAATTCATCGCCACCGCGATCTCCTCGTAGCTCAAACCCTCGATCTCTCGCAGGATCACGGCTTCCCGCAGATCCGGCGGCAAGGCATCCATGGCAGCGTTGACGACTGCACCGATTTCCTTGGCCGCCAGTACCGATTCAGGTGTCTCATCTGTCGTTGGTTCGTTTCCGGGGCGGGAAGTTTCATCGTCGTCGTCACTTGTGCGCCAGGCAGCCTCGGACACCGTCGGATCGCGCTTGAGCTCCATCAGCGCCTTCTTCGCGGTATTGACAGCGATGCGGTAC
>CAZADK010000053.1:11978-13051 GCA_964483855.1 uncultured Rhodoferax sp. | reverse complement strand
CTGCTGGCGATCGTGCTCGGCGTTCTCGTGGACGGTGGGGCAATGCTGGTGCGTGGTTATGCGCAGCTATGGGCGCTGGGCCTGTCGCTGGTCACGATCTGGTGGATCTGGCGCGGCCGCATTCCGCTGCCACGCGTGCACCGCTACGCCATCATCGGGTCCTACGTCGGCCTGATCGCCTGTGCCGGGCACGACATGGCCCTGGTGTTTGGTGGTGTCGCGCCCACCGGCCCGAGTTACCTGTTCTGGGGCTTCACCGTGGTGCTGCTGGTGTACGCATTGATCACCGGCGACTACGTCATCACCACACTGAACCGGGCCGAGAACAGCAACCTGGAGCTGGAGCGGCGCATCAACAACAAGTCGGCCGAACTCGAACAAAGTTACCAGCAGCTGCGCAAGACGGAAATGGCCGGCGCCTTGGCATCGGCGCGGCTGCAGGAACGCGAGCGATTGCTGCGCGACATGCACGATGGCCTGGGCGCCCAACTGATGACAGCACTGCGGGGCGTCGAGCGCGCGGCGCTGAACCGCGACCAGATCGCGCAGTCGTTGCAGGACGGCATGGACGAATTGCGCATGCTGATGGACAGTGCCGACATGGGATCGGACCTGTCCGTCGCATTGGCGGCCTGGCGCAATCGCTGGGACAACCGGCTCGGCGCGGCTGGCGTGCATCTGCATTGGCACCTGGACGATTCGATCGACGGCCTGCAACTCGACAGCGACACATTGCTGCAGATCATGCGTATTCTGCAAGAGGCGGCGACCAATGTCGTGAAACACGCCTATGCCCACAACCTGCATGTGCAGGCCCGGTTGTTGCAACAAAGCGCGCAGACCTGGCTGGTGATCGTCGCGCGCGACGACGGACGCGGCCTGCCCCAACAGGACACCCTGCGCAGCCAGCGCGGTCTGCGCAACATGGCGCATCGCGCCTCGCAGATCGGTGCGCGACTGGAAGTCGCCAACAGCGGTGACGCCCTCGGTGGTTGTCAGATGTTGCTGGAGCTGCGTATCCACCCGCCACCGGACCGCCCTGAGACGCGCGCCATCCATTTTCGGACGACGGC
>CAZADK010000053.1:2770-11968 GCA_964483855.1 uncultured Rhodoferax sp. | reverse complement strand
ACACCGGACCGCCCGGAGCGCCGTCGCCACGCCCGCACGACGAACACGCCTGCCAAGGCGGCGAGCCTGGTCAGCTGACCAGGCCGCGCCGGGCTGCCTCTACCGCAGCCTCGGCGCGAGAGGAGATGTCGAGCTTGCGATAGATGTCGCGCACGTAACTGGTTACCGTGTGTGCGCTGATGCCCAGCAAGCTGGCGGCCTCCGGCACCTTGTAGCCCTTGCCGATCAGGCGCAGCACATCGACCTCACGCTCGGTCAGTTGACGCTGGGGCTCGCCCGCCTCGCGTTCGGTATCCACCAGCGGTGGCCATCCGTTGTGGCCGCGCGCCAGCGTGGCGCCGGGCAGGCCGCGGAAATGCTGCAGCAGGCGCAACGCGATGGACGGCGACAGGGCTGGCTCGCCGAGCCGGATCCGTTGCAGCTGGGAGACCACGACCGCGCTGGGCTGGGATTTCAGGATATACCCAGTGGCACCCGCGCGCAGCGCCGGGAAAACATGGGTGTCGTTGTCATGGATGGTGGCCACGATGACCGCCGCACCGGGCCGGGCCGCCACCAGTTCGCTGATCAGTTCCTCGCTGGTGCCGTCGGGAAGACCCCAGTCGACCAGCGCCAGGCCATAGGCAAACCCGGCCATGCGTTCACGTGCCTGTACCAGCGTGGCAGCCGTATCGACCTGCCGAACCTCGGGCAGCGCGCGTGGCAGCAACTCGGCCAGCCACTGACGCGGTTCGTCCAGATCCTCGACGATCAGCGCACGCGCGAACAACGTTTCTGTTTGTGTGCTGACGCTGCTCATGCTGGTGGTCCGCGGTGGAGTCGCCCGTGGGGCGGCTATTTCTGCATGTCGCCGAGCTTGCAGCCCTTGGACAAGAACATGGTGGTCAAGTGCTCCTTGCGCCCTTGCGCCTGCTGCGCCAGCACCGCTCCCTGCTGCGCCTGCATGGCGTTTTGCTGCTGCGCCATCGCCTGCTGCCGTGCGTTGGCCGACTGGACAGTGGAAGCGGTGGTTTTCACGGAAGTTTCCTCGGGATCAGTCGAACACCGGCGAGCCGGGCACGGCTTGCCACCAGTAGTGCGGCCGCGCTGAGCGCACGACAATACCACCCCACCCGGTGCCGCGTAACCCCCTGGGCCGGGGGTAGCCGTGAAACCAATCACGGCGCGCTGCCGGCATGCCAAGTCAGGGGCTTTCGGCGATCGCCCGGGCCAGGTAGTCGATCTGTCGCTGCAGGTCGGTTTCGGTGTCGGCAAAACGCCGCGCAATATCCGCAAATTCGTGCTGGACCTCGATCAGCGCGTCGACCATGTCCGGCGCGAATTGTTCGCCCCGCTCATGGAACAGTCGCTGCAGGGCCTTGTCGTGCGTGATGGCGGCGCGGTAGACCCGATTGCTGGTCAACGCGTCGTAGGTGTCGGCCACCGCCATCACCAGGGCGGGAGCAGGAATCGCCTCGCCCGCCAGGCCTTGCGGGTAACCCTGCCCGTCCCAACGCTCATGGTGACCGTATGCGATCTGGCGCGCAATGCCCAGGAACGCCGACGGTGCGCCCGCGCTGCGCTGGATCTGGTCGATCATGTCGCGTCCGATCACGGCGTGGCTGCGTACCATGTCGAGTTCTTCCGCGGTGAGTGCGCCGGGCTTGAGCAGGATGCGATCGGGCACCGCGCAGTTGCCGATGTCGTGCAGGGCACTGGCACGCACCAGCACGTCAAGCATGTCGTCGGGCCACAGGCTGGCATATGGCTGCGCCTGGCACAAATGACGCGCCAGTACCCGCACATACTGCTGGATGCGGTGGATATGTTGGCCCGACTCTCCCGGTTCTGCGGTCGTGGCCAGCGCCTGCACCAGCGCATGGTTCAAACCCACCTGCTGCTCCAGCGTGCCAAAGGCGGCAACCTCCGCGCGGGCCGCGGTACCGGTGCCGGTGGGCAAGGAATCTGATGAACTCAAGGCAACTCTCCGCGAGATGGGACTACCGATGTTACGACGACTGGCCGGGCCACCCCCTCAGGCGCCGGCGCTTGCACGAAACGGCAGCCGGTAGACCCAGACCGGCCGGCCATCGGCCAACCGCAGCACATGGTCCGGCTCCAGTTCACGGGCCTCGAATTCCAGGCTGACCATCCATGCGCCCGGTGCCATCTCGGCGCTCGCCTTGGCCACGGCGCGGGGCATGGTCTCCGGCCGCTGGAACAGGTAGACCAGCGCATACGGCTGCCAGGTTGCACGCCAGATGTCGCCATGACGCACCTGCGCCCACGGGCAACGCAGACCGCACCCGATACGCAAGGGCCAGCTCCATTCGATGCCGTGCAGCCGCACCTGCGGATAGGCCGCGCGCAAAGCGCGCAATCCATGCCCCAAGCCACAGCCGGCGTCGAGCACGGCCGCCTGTGCGCGCAACGCCACCAAAACCGGCAGGCCGGCCAGCGCGTCACGCGGGCTCGGGAAAAGGGGTGCGTCGCGCCAGGCCTTGACCGGATAGAGCAGCAGTGCGGCCAACAGCAACACCAGCCAGGCCCAGCCAGGCACGACGGCCACTCCGCCGGCGACCAGGGCCAGCGGAAAACCCGCGGCCACGATGAGGCGCCGCCACCAGTTGCCCGCAGCGAAGCTCAGCAGCAGACCCGTGACAATGGCCAGCACCAGCGCCACAACCGGCGCCAGGCCGAGCGCCCGTGCGCTCAGCCAATAGACGAACCAGCACAGCCCCCACACCAGCAAGGCCGGCACAGGCCAAGGCGGGCGCAGCTGCATGACGGTGGCCGCTCAGCGGCTGCCGTTGTGGCTGAGTTTGTCGATCAGGCCGTTGAGCTCCTCGAGCGAGCCAAACTGGATCGCAACCTCGCCGAGCTCCTGCATCCGGCCGCCACGCTTGACGCGTTTCTTGATCCGCACCTCCACTTCGGCGGTCAGCAGGTCGGACAACTCCTCTTCGAGCCGGCGCAGGTCACGTGACTTTTCCTTCTTGGGCTTGGGCGAGGTGAGCGCGAACTCGGCCGAGAGTTTCTTCACCAGCGCCTCGGCCTCGCGCACCGACATCTTGCGCGCCACGATCTGGCTGGCCGCGGTGATCTGCGACGCGCGCTCCAGCGCCAGCAGCGCCCGCGCATGGCCCATCTCCAGATCGCCGGCCATCAGCATGGTCTGCACCGGCTCGGTCAATTGCAGCAGGCGCAGCAGGTTGCTGGCGGCGCTGCGCGAGCGCCCGACGGCTTGCGCCGCCTGCTCGTGGGTGAGCCCAAACTCCTTCACCAGGCGTTGCAAACCCTGGGCTTCCTCGAGCGGGTTCAGGTCTTCTCGCTGCATGTTTTCGATCAGCGACATGGCCGCGGCGGCCTCGTCGCCGACATCACGCACCAGCACCGGCACGTTGTCCAGGCCCGCCAGGCGTGCGGCGCGGAAACGCCGTTCACCGGCGATGATCTCGTACACCGGACGATCGCCGCGGGTCATCGCATCGACATCGGCGCCACCCTGCAGGGCACGCAGGCGTTGCAGGCCATCTGCCGCCTCCAGCCGGCGCACCAGGATCGGCTGCATGATGCCCTGGGCCTTGATCGACTCGGCCAGCTCGTACAAGGCACCTTCGTCCATCCGGGTGCGCGGCTGGTACTGGCCCGGCACCAGATCCGACAGCAGCAGCGATGCGGGTTGCCCCTGGCCGGCCTGCGCCTCGGCGCCGGACATCTCGGCCTGGGCGGCCGGACCGAGCAGGGCTTCCAGTCCCCGGCCCAGGCCCTTGAATTTCTTGGTCACCATCGTGTGTCCTCCTCGTCGTTGCGTTTCATTGGGGCCGTCGGCGCACTGGCGCTGGGGCGCCGCTGCTGCTACGGCACAGATCCAGCAGGCGTGTGTGGCCATCAGGCCAGTCACCCAGTCCGCTGTCGGTATTGATATGACCAGCCGGGCCGCAATCGACGAACTCCGAGCCCCAACCGGCGGCGAATTGCCGGGACCGGGAAAAGCTGCAATACGGATCGTCACGGCTGGCCAGCAGCACGCTGGGAAAAGGCAAGGCCTGCGACACGACCGGCGACCAGCTGGCCAGCGTGGCGGCGATCGCCTCGACCTGTGGGTCGCCCGGCGCTACCAGGAAAGCGGCCTGGATGCGGTGGCCCAGGCCGGACGCCGCAACCCACGCGGCGACCAGATGGCAACCCAGACTGTGCGCGACGAGCACGATTCGCGCCGGCGCGCGCGGCGCCCGGCCCTGCTCGATGTCGAGCACGACATCCTGCAGCCGTGCGACCCAGTCGCCGCGCAGCGGGCGCATCCAGTCATGCTGCTCGACACGCCGGTAGCCGTGGCGCTGCTCCCACAGGCTTTGCCAGTGGCCGGGGCCGGAGTTCTGCCATCCGGGCAACAACAGGATCGGGGAGCTCGACATCAGCTACAAACAAGATAGCGCTTTTATGTGTCCAGGAAAGGCCTTCGGGCCACCCGTCACAACTTCGCGATACGCGCCAACATCTCCTGGGCGAACGCCAGGTAGGCTTGCGCGCCCTTCGATGCAGGATCGAACACCACGCCTGGCAAGCCATAGCTGGGTGCCTCGGCAAGCCGCACATTGCGTGGAATCACGGTGTCGAAGACCTTTTCGGCGAAATGCGCCTTGAGCTGGTCGCTGACCTGTTGCTGCAAGGTGATGCGCGGATCGAACATGACACGCAGCAGACCGATCACGGCAAGATCCTTGTTCATGTTGGCGCGTACCTGGCGGATCGTGTTGACCAAGTCGGTCAGGCCTTCGAGCGCGAAATATTCGCACTGCATGGGAACGATCACGCCATGGGCGCAACTCAGCCCGTTGAGGGTCAACATCGACAAGGAAGGTGGGCAATCGATCAGCACGAAGTCGTAGTCTGCCTCGACCTCGGCCAGTGCGGTCTTGAGCCGGCGCTCGCGCCGCTCGACTGCGACCAGCTCGACCTCGGCACCAGCCAGGTCGCGGTTGGCTCCCAGCACCGCATACCCACAACCGGCGGCCTCGAGCTTGTCGCTGCGCACCAGCGCTTGTGCAATCGGCGTCGAACCGAGCAACACGTCATAGACGCTGTCGGTAAGTTGGCGTTTGTCGATGCCCGAACCCATGGTGGCATTGCCCTGCGGATCGAGGTCGATCATCAGCACCCGTTGCCCGACCTTGGCCAGGCCGGCTGCCAGGTTGACCGTCGTCGTGGTCTTGCCCACTCCCCCTTTTTGATTGGCAATACAAAAGATCCGGGCCATCCGTGGTTCCTGTGTTTCTAGCGCCGGTTCTCAGAGCGCGAGTGGCAATCGATTGGGCCCGCGACCGAGTGCCCAAGGGTGGCGGGCAAGGCGCGACGCGCAGCCCCTGTCGGGCCATGGGCAAGCGGCGCCACGCCGCACGGCGCCATTGGACGCACCGGCGCGCAGGGCAAGCCACTGCGACCGGCCATGGTGGCCCCACGCGCCAGGAGCGGGTTGCGGAGTCTTGCGTGGGCGCAAGCGATTGCCCCTCACGCTCTCAGTTGCCCACGGCCAGCTTGACGCCGAACCCGACCAGGAACAAGCCCGCCAGTTTGTTCAGCACGCTCGAGACCACCGGGTTGGCACGCATGCGGGCGGCCAGGAAATGCGTCAACAGGGTCATCGTCAGGCCATACACAAAGGCCAACACAGCCACAGTGGCGGCCATGACGCCAAAGGTCAGAAGGCCCTGGTGCCGCATCGGATCGACGAACAAGGGGAAAAACGCCATGTAGAAAACGATCGCCTTGGGGTTGAGCAAGGTGATCAGGAATGCCTGGCGCAGATATTGGCCCGTACGGATATGCAGCACCGGTTTGTCACCCGGACGCGCGAACCACATGCGCAAGCCCAGCCAGGCCAGATAGGCGGCGCCCAGCCACTGCACCACACGAAAAGCCGCCGGATAGGTGGCCAACATCGCGGCGACACCGGCTACTGCCATCCAGATCAGGACCTGATCACCGAGGATCACTCCCCCGGTCGCGGCCAGTCCGCCGCGAATACCGCCCTTGCCTGTCGATGTGATCAAGGCCAGGTTGCCCGGGCCAGGGACCAGCAGGAATACGATGATGGCGATGACGAATGCACCGTAGTCGGCAATGCCAAACATGGAAAACCCTTGAAGAATGGGGCTTGAGTTTACTGCCTTCATCCCTGGCCCGATACGCCTGTTTCAGCATTCCTGGCGAGCAATTGGCTGGATCAGGGTTGCGGCGTGGCGGGCGCCAACCAGACGATGCATCGCTGCGCAGCGAGACCTGGCACTTGCAGTTGTTCCACGTGAAACACCCGGGCCGTGTCCGGCAATGCCGCGATTTCGTCGGCGGGATGCTGCCCCTTCATCGCCATCCAGCAACCACCGGGTGACAATAACTGCGACGTGCAGCCCACGAAATCAGGCAGAGAGGCAAATGCGCGCGAACACACCACGTCGAATGGGCCGGGCAATTGTTCGACCCTGCCGTGCACGGCCTGGAGGTTTCCCAACCCCAGGCTGACAGCGGCCTGCCGGATGAACGCCGCCTTCTTGGCCACGGCGTCGATGCAGCTTACCGCGATATCCGGGCAGCCGATGGCAATGACGACACCCGGCAAACCGCCGC
Organism: uncultured Rhodoferax sp.; assembly: GCA_964483855.1. Lineage (GTDB taxonomy): Bacteria > Pseudomonadota > Gammaproteobacteria > Burkholderiales > Burkholderiaceae_C > CAISIP01. The sequence continues at coordinate 5,362 of CAZADK010000053.1, read as the reverse complement.
CGGAACCCACATCAAGCAACCGAGCTCCCATGGTGGGGCCGCGCGCCCGCAGCACCCGTTGCAACGGCGCGATGGCAGCCAGGCTGTCCAACAGATGGTGGCGCAACATCTGCATCGGGTCGCGCACGGCGGTCAGGTTGTAGACCCGATTCCACTTCTGCAGCAGATCGAGGAAGGCGAGCAGTTTGCCGCATTGCGCTTCGTCCAGCGCCAGATCCAGTGCCGTGACGCCTTCGCGCAGCGCCATCGACAAGGAACCATCGCTCAAACCGGTACCTTGTCGAGTGTGTCCACGGCAGCCGAGTCTGCCCTGCCCGCATTTTTACCCAGCAAGGCGGCGCGGTGTTTTTTCAGGTGGATCAGCAACAACGAGATCGACGCCGGCGTGATACCCGACAGACGCGAGGCCAAACCCAACGTCTGCGGCCGATACCGGCTCAAGGTCTGGCGCGCCTCGAAACTCAGCGCCGCAACCTGCATGTAGTCCAACTCTGGCGGCAAGACCAGACTCTCGTAGACCTCGGCACGCTCGACCTCATCCTTCTGCCTTTGGATATAACCGCTATACCGCGCAGTGATTTCGACCTGCTCCACGACCGAGCGCCCGAACAACCGATCCGGGCCGCCCGCAACATCACCAGGGGTTGCAGCAACGTCGTTCCATGCCAAGTCAGGCGGCGCGAACTGCCCACCATTGAGCGACATCAGCGATTGGTAGCTGACGTCCGGCCTGCGCAGCAATTCTGCCAGGCTGTATTCATGGTCCATCGGTTTACCCAGCACGCGGGTCGCCTCGGTGGCCTCGACCGTGCGCGGGTTGATCCAGGTGGCGCGCAAGCGCTGTGTTTCACGTGAAACAGCGTCCCGCTTGCGGCAAAAGGCATCCCAGCGGGCATCATCGACCAGCCCCAGTCGGCGGCCGGTTTCGGTGAGGCGCATGTCGGCATTGTCTTCTCGCAGTTGCAACCGGTACTCCGCTCGACTGGTGAACATGCGGTAGGGCTCCGTCACCCCCTTGGTGATCAGGTCGTCGACCAACACACCCAGATAGGCTTCGTCGCGGCGCGGCAACCACGGTGCTTCGCCCCGGCACGCCAGGGCCGCATTGAGGCCGGCAAACAAGCCCTGGGCCGCGGCCTCTTCGTAACCGGTCGTCCCATTGATCTGGCCGGCAAAAAACAGACCGGAGATGGCGCGGGTTTCGAAGCTGGTCTTGAGCGCACGCGGGTCAAAGAAATCGTATTCGATCGCATAACCCGGCCGCAGGATATGTGCGTTCTCCAGCCCCACCATCGAGCGCACCAGTTCGTGTTGCACGTCGAACGGCAGACTGGTCGAGATACCGTTGGGGTAGACCTCGTGTGTAGTCAAGCCCTCGGGCTCCAGGAAGATCTGGTGGCTGGTCTTGTCTGCAAACCGGTGGATCTTGTCCTCGATACTGGGGCAATACCGCGGGCCGACACCTTCGATCTGCCCGGTGAACATCGGGCTGCGGTCGAGCCCGGAGCGGATGATGTCGTGGGTACGCTCATTGGTGTGCGTGATCCAGCACGACACCTGCTGCGGATGCTGCTCGGCGGAGCCCATGAAACCGAACACCGGCAACCGATCGCCTGCTCCACCCGGCATTCCGTCACCCGGTTGCTCCAGGCATTTGGAGAAATCGATGCTGCGGCCGTCCAGACGTGGCGGCGTGCCCGTCTTGAGGCGCCCTTGCGGCAGTTTGAGTTCCTTGAGCCGCGCCGACAGGCTCATCGCCGGCGGGTCCCCGGCCCGGCCCGCCGCGTAGTGGTTCATGCCAACGTGGATCTTGCCGTCCAGGAAGGTGCCAGCGGTGAGCACCACCGTGCGGCTGCGAAAGCGGATGCCGACCTGGGTCACCGCGCCGACGACCCGGTCCCCCTCAACCATCAGGTCATCCACCGCCTGCTGGAACAACCACAGGTTGGGCTGGTTCTCGAGCCGGCGCCGGATCGCCGCCTTGTACAGGATGCGGTCGGCCTGAGCACGTGTTGCACGCACCGCCGGCCCCTTGCTGGAGTTGAGGATACGGAACTGGATGCCACCCTCGTCGGTCGCGGCCGCCATCGCGCCGCCCAGCGCGTCGACCTCCTTGACCAGATGGCCTTTGCCAATGCCACCAATCGACGGGTTGCAGCTCATCTGCCCCAGCGTCTCGATGTTGTGCGTGAGCAGCAACGTCTTGCTGCCCATGCGGGCGGCCGCCAAAGCAGCCTCGGTGCCGGCGTGGCCACCGCCGACCACGATCACGTCGAATTCTTCTGGGTACATCATGGTGTCACTGCCTCTTTCCGGTTCGTCTGCGCGGCGGCATCCAGGCATTCCGCGGGCAAGCCCATGGCGCGTGCAATCTGCACCAGACGCCAGTCGGCCGTCACGAACAAATCCACATTCGCCGCCAGCGCACTACCGACATGTAGTGCATCGGTCACACGCAGCGGCGCACTGCGGGATTTGCCTTGGGAACGGCCCGGCGGCTTATCAAGGAACCCTGCGTGCGGCGCACTGCGGGATTCGCCTTGGGAACGGCCCGGCGGCTTATCAAGGAACCCTGCGTGCGGCGCACTGCGG
>CAZADK010000053.1:0-2670 GCA_964483855.1 uncultured Rhodoferax sp. | reverse complement strand
GATTCGCCTTGGGAACGGCCCGGCGGCTCATGCTCCATCGCGGCAAAGGCGAAACGCTCGACATGGTCGTCCAGCGGCACCCGCACCATGTCGGCGACATCGCTTCGCGCCGCCGCCCAGACACGTTCGAACTCGGCCTCGGACAGGCAGCCATCGCGCCGGCGCCGCAACAAGGCTGCCGCCACTTCGCTCTGGCAATGCGCGGCCACCAACAAAACATCGGCCTGCGCAAACACATCGAGCACCCGCTCGTGGCCGGCCTCCGATGCATACCGCTTGAGCAGGGCCGACGCATCGAGCATTACCCGCAACCCGCTGGCGCTGGCGCCAGCCGGGTCCAGGTTGCCGGCAGGAAAACGCAAGCGCTGTGGTGCGTCGTTCATGTCGACGCTCCGTCCGGTTCGTCGCGCACCGCTTGCGCCAGCGACACACCCGGCGGCAACTGCACCGGCGTGAAAGGTCGTTTCCAGTTCGGCAGGTCGACTTCGCCAGCGGACGCTCGCACCGGAACCAGATCGGCCACCGGCTTTCCGTGGCGCATGAGGCGCACCGCCTGGCCCTGCTGCACCAGATCCAGCGTGGACGACACATTGGCCCTGAATTCGCTCAATGGGAGGGTAATCATTTTGTACAAAATATTGATATTTGTACATTCTAGCGGTGGCGCCGGATTTTCAACCGCTGTGCCCCAGAACACCCGGTTCAACAACACCATCCTGGCCCAGGGCCCAAATACATGCACGCGCCGACGGCATCGCGGCATCGACCATCACGTGCGCACCCTGCGGTTACTTCACGGGCATCGTCAGCGCCCATGGGATAAACGGGCGATGCGTTCGAACGCGCCGAGCGCATGTGCCGAGCGTCCAACCACGGCGAGCTGTGCTCCAATCACGCCATGAAACTACTCGTATTCGCGGGCAGCACCCGCCAACACTCGTTCAACCGCCGCCTGGCTGCGGTCGCCGCGCAGATGGGCCGGGATGCCGGCGCCGAGGTCAGCCACATCGAACTGGTTGACTTCGACATCCCGATGTACAACGCCGACCTCGAAGCCCGCGGCACGCCGGCCGACGTCGTACGGCTCAAGCAGATGATGTTCGAGCACCCGGCCTGGATCATCTGCTCGCCGGAGTACAACGGCTCCTACACCGCAATGCTGAAGAACACCATCGACTGGGTGTCGAGCCCGATCAAGTCGGATCCCGATTGGACGGACGGCTTCAAGTCCTTTCGCGGCAAGGTCGTCGGCATGCTCAGCGCGTCCAATGGCGCGCTCGGCGGGCTGCGCTCGCAAAGCCATCTGGCGCCGCTGCTGATCAATTCCCAGTGCTGGCTGGCGCCCAAGGCGTTCGCTCTCGGCCGGGCGGCCGACGCGTTCGACGCCGATGGCGGCCTGCGCGACGAAACGCAGCGGAAAAGTGTGCGCGGCGTCATCGACCAGGTGTTGTGGGCGGCGCAGCGCCTGCACGCCGAATGAGAGCGAGAAGGGCAATCGCTTGAACCCGCGCAAGACCCCGCAAGCAGCCCCAGGCGATTCGGACAACGGCAATTCGCGGGTTCTTGCGCTGCGGGCCGGGGTACCCAACGGCGCCGTGCGACGCTGCGCCAATCGCCTATGTCCCGACATGCGCTGCGGCCCGGCAAACCTGCGGACACGTCAGGAGCCTGTCGGGCTTGGGGAGCGTGTGCGGGCTTGGGGAGCGTGTCGGGCTTGGGGAGCGTGTCGGGCTTGGGGAGCGTGTCGGGCTTGGGGAGCGTGTGCGGGCTCCTTGCGGCAAGTCGCCAAGGCAGCCCCGTTGCACACGCTGGTCGGCCATACTGCAGGTCCCTATTGACAAGAATGCAGGAGCGCCCCATGCACCTCCCATCCCTCAAAGAAGCCGTCAGCGCCGACGAATGGAAGCTGCGCGTCGACCTCGCCGCCGGCTACCGGCTGGTCGCCACCTACGGCATGAGCGATCTGGTGTTCACGCACATCAGCGTGCGTATTCCCGGTCCAGAACACCATTTCCTGATCAACCCCTACGGCCTGATGTTCGACGAGATCACGGCCAGCAGTCTGGTCAAGGTCGACCAGGCCTGCAACAAACTGTCAGACTCGCCGTTCCCGGTGAACCCGGCCGGCTTCACCATCCACAGTGCCATTCACCAGGCGCGCGAGAACGTCGGCTGCGTGTTGCACACACACACCCGCGCCGGCATTGCGGTCAGCGCGCAGCAAGACGGCGTGTTGCCCATCAGCCAGCAATCGACGTTTGTACTTGCTTCTCTTGCATACCACGACTATGAAGGAGTTGCGCTGCGCGACGAAGAAAAGCCGCGGCTGCAGGCCGACCTCGGGGACAAGACTTTTCTGATGCTGCGCAACCACGGCCTGCTGACCGTGGGTCGGAGCGTCGCGGACGCTTTCCTGGCGATGTACACATTCGAGAACACCTGCCGGATCCAGATCGATGCGCTGGCTGGCGGCAAGGCACTGATACCGATCGATGCGCGGATCCTGCAGGGTATGGCTGAGGTCATGAAGACCGTGACCGTTGGCCAGGGTTCGGCACTGGTCTGGCCGGCGCTGCTGCGCAAGCTCGATCGCATGGACCCGGGCTACAAGGACTGACAGCGTCTCAAGCAAATGTGGCTTTGCCACTTTGCTTGACCCCTGGGGGCGGA
>CAZADK010000052.1:0-13172 GCA_964483855.1 uncultured Rhodoferax sp. | reverse complement strand
CCGGTGAAGACATCCCTTTCGTTCCCAACAAGCGATTCGGCGGCGTGTGCCTGGGCGACAAGATCGCGCCGATCTTCTACAACACGATGGAGGACTCCGGCGCGTTGCCGATCGAACTCGACGTGAGCCAGATGGAGATGGGCGACGAGGTCGAGTTGCGTCCCTACGATGGCCAGGCGCTGAAGAACGGCACGGTGATTGCCGAGTTCAAGCTCAAGAGCGATGTCTTGTTTGACGAAGTCCGCGCCGGCGGACGTATTGCGCTCATCATCGGACGCGGCCTGACCGCCAAGGCACGCGAGGCCCTGGGCCTGGCTCCCAGTTCCCTGTTCCGGTTGCCGCAGAACCCGAGCGACAGCAAGGCAGGCTTCACACTGGCGCAGAAGATGGTGGGCCGCGCCGTCGGTCTGTCCGAGGGGCAGGGCGTGCGCCCGGGCACTTATTGCGAGCCGTGTATGACCTCGGTCGGTTCGCAGGACACGACGGGCCCGATGACGCGCGACGAACTCAAGGACCTGGCCTGCCTGGGATTCAGCGCCGATCTGGTGATGCAGTCGTTCTGCCATACCGCGGCCTATCCGAAGCCGGTAGACGTCAAGATGCACCATGAGTTGCCGGATTTCATCAGCAACCGCGGCGGCATCAGCCTGCGTCCGGGTGACGGCATCATCCACAGCTGGCTTAACCGCATGTTGTTGCCTGACACCGTGGGCACCGGCGGCGACAGCCACACCCGTTTCCCGATCGGCATCAGTTTTCCGGCCGGTTCCGGCCTGGTGGCGTTTGGTGCCGCGACGGGGGTGATGCCGCTGGACATGCCCGAGAGCGTGCTGGTGCGCTTCAAGGGCAAGCTGCAGCCGGGCGTCACGCTGCGCGATCTGGTCAATGCGATTCCGCTCTACGCGATCCGGGCCGGTTTGCTGACCGTGGCCAAGCAGGGCAAGAAGAACATCTTCTCCGGCCGCATTCTCGAGATCGAGGGCTTGCCGGACCTGAAGGTCGAGCAGGCATTCGAGTTGAGCGATGCATCGGCCGAACGCTCGGCCGCAGGATGCACCGTCCACCTGGACAAAGCGCCGATCATCGAATACATCAACAGCAACATCGCCATGCTCCAGTGGATGATCGCCCATGGTTACAAGGACGTGCGCACCATCGAGCGACGCATCGAGGCGATGCAGGCCTGGCTCGCAAACCCGGTGCTGATGAAGGCCGATGCAGACGCGCAATATGCAGCCGTGATCGAGATCGACCTGGCAGACGTGCACGAGCCGGTGGTGGCGTGCCCGAACGACCCCGACGACGTCAAGACGCTCGGCGAGGTCGCGGGCGCTGCCATCGATGAGGTGTTCATCGGCAGTTGCATGACCAACATCGGTCATTTCCGTGCCGCCTCCAAGTTGCTCGAGAACAAACGTGACATTCCAGTCAAGTTGTGGATGGCGCCACCGACCAAGATGGATGCCAAGCAGCTGACCGAAGAAGGCCACTACGGTGTGCTGGGAACGGCGGGCGCGCGGATGGAAATGCCCGGTTGCAGCCTGTGCATGGGCAACCAGGCGCAGGTGAAGGAAGGGGCGACGGTGTTCAGCACCTCGACCCGCAACTTCCCGAACCGGCTGGGCAAGAACTCCAACGTGTACCTGGGCTCGGCCGAACTCGCGGCGATCTGCTCCAAGCTCGGGCGTATCCCGACCAAGGACGAGTACATGGCCGACATGGGCGTGCTCACCGCGGCCAGCGACACGATCTACCGGTATCTGAACTTCGATCGCATCGAGGAGTTCACCAACGCGGCCGCGTCGCTCAAGGAGGTTGCGGCCGCCTGATGGTTGCGGGACAGGTCCGGGCACGGGGCGGTCGGCTGATAACCGGTCGCCCGCCCCGTCTTTTTTCGCGGACCGTTGTGGCCAGGGACCTATAACCAGGACGGCGCTCTTCGCAGGCCTGTCGTGGTTCAGCCCGGTGGCAGCGCCTGGTACTCGAAGTAGTGCTGCAAGCAGTACACCAGAGTCGACATCAGCGCGGTGGTGCCGATCAGCATGGCGCACACGACAGCCAGAATGGTCAGGCCGCTGGTCTTGCCAGCCGCCAGCTCCGCGTCCTGCGATGGGTTGAATCGGGTGTTCCACTTTTGCCGGTCGGTCAGGCCGTAGATGATGGCAGCCAGCGTGCACACCGAGATCGCGACGCCCAGCAGCGGAACCAGCAGCCAACTCAGTTGGTCGTCGACGCCGAGATTGCGCGCGCGCATCACCCCGATCGTGCCGAACAGGGTGAGCCAAGGCAGCAGCCATCCTGTCGCGTCGCGCCAGCCATGCAGGTAGAAGCGGTGCAGGCCGAGCGGGCCGCCGAGCAGGGCCAGCCAGGTGGCAAGTGTCTTGTTCTTCATGGGTGTCCAGGTGATCGGGTTTGTCGCAAACGGCAACAGCGCGGCGGCATGATGTTATGCCGTGCCTGGCGCGCCATTCGCCGGTCGCCTGGGTACGGGTCTTGGGGGAAGGCTGCTTGCCGCTATATAATCTCGGGCTTTTCAGCGTGTTGCTGGTCAGGTGGCCATGTTACGTGTCTCAACGCTGGAATTCCGGTGGAAAGTGATTTCCGCCACCCCCCGAAGGATAAATCATGGTCGTCATTCGACTCTCCCGTGGTGGTGCCAAGGCACGCCCGTTTTTCAACATCGTTGTCGCCGACAAGCGCACCCGTCGTGATGGTCGTTTCATCGAGCGCATCGGCTTCTACAACCCGATTGCCACCGCAAACGAAGAGCGGATTCGCATTGCGCAGGATCGCATGACCTACTGGAGGAGCGTCGGCGCGCAAGCTTCTCCGACCGTCGAGCGCCTGCTGGTGCAGGCGTCGGTCTCCGCCACGGCAGCGGCCTGAAACCCGGTCCCGCGCCTTGCCTTTGCTGGCGCGGGTCGTGTTCCGGTAACCCTTCCATGGTGCTGGACCCGGTTGATCTTCCGCCTGACGCTGTCGAAGTCGCCCGTATCGGCGAAGCGTGGGGCGTCAAGGGCTGGATCAAGCTGCTGCCCTTCAGTGCCGACCCACAGGCGCTGTTCTCCTCCAAACGCTGGTATGTTCAGGCGTCCGACAGGGGCCCCAGGGCTTTTGACGGAACGGCGCTGTTGCGCGTGCGCGAGGCCCGCGAGCACTCTGGTGCAGTGGTTGCGCAGGTCGACGGTGTAGACGACCGCGATGCGGCGCAGGCTTTGCGCGGCGCCCGGATCTTCGTGCAACGCTCGAGTTTTCCCAGCACCTCCGAGGACGAATACTACTGGGTCGATCTGATCGGCCTGGAGGTCGTCAACCGGCAGGGGGAATCGCTGGGTCAGGTCAAGGAGCTGCTGCAGACCGCAGCGCAGGTGGTGCTGGTGTTGCGATATGGGTCCGGCGATGCGTGGCTGGAGCGCATGATTCCGTTCGTCGCGGCCCATGTCGATGCGGTCGACCTCGACGGAAAACGCATCACGGTGGACTGGCAGGCCGACTATTGAAGTTGTCCGTCCATGCGATTCGACGTCATCACGCTGTTTCCCGAGTTGTTCGGGCCGCTCCTGCAAGCGGGAGTGACACGGCGTGCATACGAGTCCGGACGGGTTGACGTGGTGCTGACCAATCCGCGCGATTTCGCGCAGGGCAATTACCAGCGTGTCGATGATCGGCCGTTCGGCGGCGGGCCCGGAATGGTCATGATGGCCGAACCCTTGGCGCAGTGCCTGCTGCAGGTCCGCGCCACACGCCGTGATGACGCACCCGTCGTGCTGTTTTCGCCCATCGGCCGCACACTGGACCACGCGCAGGCGCAGCGCTGGGCTTCGAGCGAAGGAGCGATCCTGGTATGTGGGCGTTACGAAGGTGTCGACCAGCGGTTCATTGATGCGTATGTCGATGAGCAGATCAGCCTGGGCGATTTCGTGCTGTCTGGCGGAGAAATCGCCGCCATGGCATTGCTCGACGCGGTGGCCCGGTTGCAGCCTGGCGTGCTGGGCGACGCGACCAGTCACCAGCAGGACAGTTTCAACGCGACGCTCGATGGTCTGCTCGACTGCCCGCATTACACGCGCCCCGAGACGTGGCAGGGCGCTGGAGCGCCGGATGTGCTGCTGTCCGGGCACCATGGCAAGGTTGCGCGCTGGCGGCGCGAGCAAAGCCTGCTGCTGACCCAGCGCCTGCGTCCCGAACTCATTGCACGCGCCCGAGGGGCGGGGGGCTTGAGCCCGCAGGATGAAGACTGTCTGGCAGGACGTCCGCCAGACACTGGTGGCGGCTGAGAGAGTGAGACTGGCTGAGAGAGTGAGACTGGCTGAGGCTGGCTGAGGCTGGCTGAGGCTGGCTGAGGCTGGCTGAGTGGCGAAACTTTCTGACTATAATGCGCGGCTACCCGATCCTCTGTCTGGCCGTCTTGCCGTGTTTTGCGCGAGCAGGACCTGCGCGTCATGTCGACGCTGGCGCAAACACGATCCTTTGAGGAAATCATGAACCTGATCCAAACCCTCGAGCAAGAAGAAATTGCTCGCCTCGGAAAAACCATCCCTGATTTCGCCCCTGGCGATACCGTCATCGTCAGCGTCAAGGTCGTCGAAGGCACCCGCAAACGCTTGCAGGCCTACGAAGGCGTCGTGATTGCCAAGCGCAACCGCGGCCTCAACAGCGGGTTCATCGTCCGCAAGATCTCCAGCGGCGAAGGTGTTGAGCGCAGCTTCCAGACCTACAGCCCGCTGATTGCCGGCATCGAGGTCAAGCGTCGCGGCGACGTGCGTCGTGCCAAGCTCTATTACCTGCGTGACCGTAGCGGCCGTTCGGCGCGCATCAAGGAAAAGCTGGCTCCGAAGAAGGTCGCCGAGAGCTCCTGAGCCCTGGTATCGTCCCTGAATCAGCCGCCTCCAGCATCCGTGCGAGGCGGCTTTTTCGTTTGCGCACCGCACGCGTGTCCGCGACTCCCACCATCAACAGCTTGTCGAGCCTGCCCGGATTCGATCCGCACAGCGTGCCGGTCGTCGGCATCGACGCGCATTTGCCGCCGGTCGCGCCCGCCGAGTTGACCTTGCCGGCGCTGCGTGCGCGTTTCCAGCGCCCGGTGTCGTGGGAACCGGAACTACTGGACGAACCGCGATTCACCGATCGATCGCCTGCTGCCGCATCGGTGCTGGTGGCGATCGTGGAGCGTGACGAGCCCATGGTGCTGCTGACCCAGCGCACCGCACACCTCTCGACGCATTCCGGCCAAATCGCCTTTCCCGGCGGCAGGCAAGATCCGCAAGACCACGATCTGACCGTGACCGCGTTGCGCGAGGCGCAAGAAGAGATCGGTCTGCAGCCCGAATTCGTTGATGTGCTGGGCACGTTGCCGATCTACCGGACTGGCAGTGCGTTTGTCGTCACGCCGGTTGTCGGGCTGCTGCGCAGCGGGTTTTCCTTCGTCCGCAATCCGCACGAGGTCGACGAGATCTTCGAGGTCCCGCTGGCATTCCTGATGAACCCGGCAAACCATCGTCGCCATGCCTTCGAGTGGAATGGCGTGCAGCGCGAGTGGTTGTCGATGCCGTACCACGACGGTATCGCCGAGCGGTATGTCTGGGGAGCGACCGCCGGCATGCTGCGCAACTTCTACCGCTTTCTAGTCGCACGATAACTGGCCGCCAAGGGCACGGCAGCGACTGCCGTGAACGTATGATCCTGTCATGAGCTTCGTCGCCATCCTGATTGCACTGCTGCTGGAACAGGCGCGGCCTGTTGGCCGGGGCAACACGGTGCATGTCGGCCTGCGGGCCTGGGTCAGCTGGTGCGGGCATACCTTTGATGCCGGCAAGGAACATCACGCCTGGCTGGCCTGGACATTCGCGGTCCTGCTGCCGTCGTCCGGCGTGTTGCTGGTCTACTGGCTGCTTGACGTATGGGCCGGTTGGCCCTTTGCCGTGCTCTGGAACGTACTCGTTCTGTATTTCGCGCTGGGCTTTCGGCAGTTCAGCCACCACTTCACCGAAATTCGCGACGCGCTGGAGGCGGGTGATGAGCCACGCGCGCGGCAGCTGCTGGCGCAGTGGCGACAGATGGATGCCACCGGGTTGGCCAGGAGCGACGTGGTGCGGCAGGTGGTCGAGCATTCCGTGCTCGCAGCGCACCGGCACGTCTTTGGCGTGTTGGCCTGGTTCTCCATCCTGGCTGCGCTGGGACTCGGGCCGCTGGGCGCCGTGCTCTATCGTCTGAGTGAGTTCGTGCCCCGCTACTGGGCGCGCGAAAAGGCGGCACGGGTGCGGCCCATCAGCGCTGCGTTGCAGGGTGTTGCGCTCACGACGTGGGCCTGGCTGGACTGGCTGCCCGCACGGATCACGGCTGTGGGGTTCGCCGTGGTCGGCAGCTTCGAGGATGCCATCGACAGCTGGCGCAACTACGAGCGCCAGGGTTCAGCCACGAACGATGGCGTCATTCTGGCGTCCACCTCCGGTGCTATCAACATCCGGCTGGGGTCGTCGAGCCAGCCGGCACTGCGGCCAGGCCCGGAGCAACCCGGCACCGGCACGTCCTCGGCTGCTTTTGCCAGTGACGTCGGCGGCGAGGCCGAGGTCGGCCATTTGCGGGTGGTCGTGGGCCTGGTCTGGCGCACAGTCGTCATGTGGATGGTGCTGCTGGCACTGCTCAGTCTGGCGCGCCTGCTCGGCTGATTTGTCTGCGCCCGCGCTGTCGCATGGGAGCTTCAATAACGCGGTTGAGACAGCTCCGCGAACAGTTCGGTATAGATGCGGTACCGCTCAGGGCTGATGGCGTTGGCGTCGCCCGGGCCCTGGCTGGCGGCGATGACGGCGCAGCCGGGCTCGTGCAGATGGGTGCAGTTGTAAAACCGGCAGTGGTCGGCATGGGGTGCCAGGTCGGGCATGTAGCGTGCCAGCCGCATCGGTTCGATATGGCGCAAGCCGAACTCCTGGAATCCGGGGGAGTCGATCAGCGCGCTGGTCTTGTCCGGGTTGATCCAATACCAGGTCGTGCTGGTGGTCGTGTGTTTGCCGGCACGCAACGACTGCGATAACTCGCCCGTCAACACGGCCGCGTCCGGCACCAGCCGGTTGATCAGCGTGCTCTTGCCAGCGCCCGATGGACCCAGCACCAGCGTGGTCTTGCCGTCCAGATGGCCTTGCAGCGTCGCCAGGTCCTGGTCTGACGCGGGCTTCAGCGCAACCGGCACAATGGAATAACCCATCGCCCGGTAGGGTGCAAGCCACTGCCAGGCGCGTGCGAACGGCTCGGCCAGGTCGCGCTTGTTCAGCACCACCAATGGCGCAATGCCTTCGGCTTGCGCGGCAATCAGGGCGCGCGAGAGCTGCTGGTTGGAGAACGCGGGTTCGGCTGCGATCAGGATCAACACCTGGTCCAGGTTGGCGGCAAACGATTTGGTGCGGATCTCGTCGCGCCGATAGAACAGGTTGCGCCGGGGTTCGATCTTCTCGATCGTGCCTTCGTCGCGCGATTCCTGCCACAGTACCCGGTCGCCGACCACGCCCTGGCTCTTCTTGCCGCGCGAGTGGCAGATGATGCGTTCGCCCGATGGCGCCTCGACCAGAAAATGCCGGCCATAGTTGGCAACGATCAGTCCCTGGCGGAGCGCAGCGCCAGCCGTCAAGCGCGCACCTTGCCGATGAGCGTCACGACAACAGGGCGTCCGCGGCGGCGGCGCTGGTGAAGTCGGTGGCTGATATGCCGCTCACGTCGTGGGTGTTGAAACGCACGACGCAGCGGTTGTAGCTGACGTCCAAAGCAGGGTGGTGATCCGAGACATGGGCCGCAAAGGCCAGCGCGTTGACAAAGGCCATCGTCTCATGGAAGTTGGCGAACTGGAAGGTCTTCTCGATCGCTACGTCCGATCCCTCGCCGTGCAGCTTCCAGCCTTCGAGCTTGGCCAGCTGGCTGACGATCTCGGTGGCGCCGAGCGCACGCCGCTGCACCGTGGACCAGTCGGTCTTCTTCATCATGCTTGTCATCGCGTGCTCCGTGGCCTCAAACCGCCATGCGTGCCAGGCGCTCGGAGGCGGGTGGGTGTGAATAGTAGAACCTGACGTAGATCGGGTCTGGCGTCAGGGTCGATGCATTGTCCTCGTAGAGCTTGAGCAGGGCTGTGGACAGGTCGGTGCCGCTGGTCTGCTCCACCGCGTAGGCATCGGCCTCGAACTCGTGCTTGCGCGAGATCTGCGCGAATACCGGGCCGACGAACTGGCTGAATGCCGGAATCACCAGAAGAAAAAGCAACAGCGCCAACCCGTCGTTGGCGGCTCCGTCCAGCATGTTCGGACGCACGCCCAGTGCGGTAAAGAACCACGCCTGGCCCGACAACCAACCCAGCAAGGCGAATCCCGCCAGGCTCAGCGCAAACATCGACACGATGCGCTTGATGATGTGGCGGTGCTTGAAGTGGCCCAGTTCGTGGGCCAGTACCGCGTCCACCTCGGCCGGCGCCAGCTTGGCCAGCAAGGTATCGTAGAACACGACCCGTTTGGCAGCACCGAAACCGGTGAAGTAGGCATTGGCATGGGCGCTGCGTCGGCTGCCGTCCATCACGAACAATCCCTTGGCCGCAAAGCCGCAGCGTTGCATCAACGCCGTGACCCGTGCCTTGAGGGCCTCGTCTTCCAGCGGCTTGAACTGGTTGAACAGGGGCGCGATGAAGGTCGGGTAGATCATCAGCAGCAGCAGGTTAAAGCCCATCCAGGCCCCCCAGGCCCACAACCACCACAAGTTGCCCGCAGCCCCCATCAACCACAGCATCAGCGCGGCGATCGGCAGCCCTATTGCCACTGCGACGAGCGTCGACTTGATCAGGTCAGCCAGCCAGAGCCGCACGGTCATCTTGTTGAACCCGAAACGTGCTTCGATGCCGAAGGTCTGGTACAGGCCGAACGGCAACTCGACCAGCGCGCCAATCAGCACGAAGGCGGCCAGCAGCGCCAGTTGCTGCATCATGCCCGGACCGATCTGGCGCATCAGCACCGTGTTGAGGGCGTCGAGGCCGCCAAGCAGGGTCCAGCCCAGCACCAGTGCCGCGGCCAGTGCGAGTTCGAGTAGCCCGAACCGGGTCTTGGTGATCGTGTAGTCGGCCGCCTTCTGGTGCGCTGCCAGCGTCACCTGGCGATTGAAGCGCTCCGGGACGGTGTCTCGGAATCGCGCCACATGGCGGATCTGCCTGGAGGCCAGCCAGAACTTCAGTATCAGTCCCGCGATCAGCGTGGTGATGAAGGCAACGGTCAGGACCGTCTCGGGTGTCCAGGCGTCAAGCACGGCGGTGCGGCGGGGATGATGAAAACATGCGGGGAGTTTAGGTGCAATCGCAAGACCCCGATACGATTGGGCGACAATTGCCGCCATGGATGAAAACGGCGTGCACCTGGTCAAGTCGGATCAGAATCTGGTCTGGATCGATTGCGAGATGTCGGGCCTGGATCCGGAGCGGGAGCGACTGATCGAGATCGCCGTCATCGTCACCGGGCCCCATCTGGAGCCGCGCGTCGAAGGCCCGGTACTGGTGATCCACCAAAGCGACGAATTGCTCGACCAGATGGACTCCTGGAACAAGGGCACCCACGGCAAGAGCGGCCTGATCGACAAGGTGCGCGCCTCCACCTTGACCGAGGCTCAGGCTGAGCAGCAGATCCTTGATTTTCTGGCCCGTTACCTGCCCAGGAACACGTCGCCGCTGTGCGGCAACACGATCAGCCAGGACCGCCGTTTCCTGGTCAACTACATGCCGCGGCTGGAGGCGTTTTTCCACTACCGCAACATTGACGTCAGTACCCTCAAGGAACTGGCCAAGCGCTGGCGCCCCCAACTGCACGCCGGGTTCAAGAAGCAGCAAAGCCATACCGCCCTGGCCGATGTGCACGAGTCGATCGACGAGCTGGTGTATTACCGCGAAACATTTCTGCGCATGGTCGATTAGGTAGAAACCCGAGGCCGTGCCATAATCAGCGGCTTCGCTGCCAACTGGTGGCGTTTTGTGCATCTCCCCTCACACACCGGGCTCATCGTTTTAGAGCCCCTCAAGATTGCAACCACCCGGTTGCGGCCACCTAGTTTGGCACTGAGTTTCGTTTGATGGTTGATGTTTGTTTGACCATTGACGACACCACCGCACGCCGTGCGGCGTGCTCGTGTGAGATTGCCAATATGAACGACGCATTTGATGCGGTCGGCGCGACCGCGTCCGACCAGGATTTTTCCCATTCCCCCGCGAGCCCGGCCGCCGATGCGCCCATGGCCGAGTATTCCGAGCCCGCCGAGGTGCTGGTCGACGATGCAGCCGGCGTGAATTCCGACGCAGTGCAGGAGCCCAATGGATTCCAGAAGATGGGGCTGGCGCCCGAACTGCTGCAGGCCGTGCGCGACCTGGGATTCACCCAGCCGACGGTGGTGCAGGAGAAATGTATTCCGATGGCCATGCAGGATCTGTCCGACGCCACCAAGGGCGCGCGTTTCACCGACCTGATGGTCTCCAGCCAGACCGGCAGCGGCAAGACCGCGGCTTTCTTGCTGCCGGTGCTGCACACCTTGCTGGCGCAACGCGCTCAGGCCCAGGACCAGGAGCGCGCGGATTTCGACAAGGCTTGCGCGGACGCTGCCGCCCGTGGCGAGGCGCCACCCAAACGTCCCCGGCGCAAGGACCCGACCAGCAGTCGCAACTTCAAGGCCGCCACACCCGGCGCGCTGGTGTTGTGCCCGACGCGTGAACTCGCGCAACAGGTCGCGCAGGACGCGATTGAATTGGTCCGCCATTGCCGCGGCCTGCGTGTTGCGAATGTCGTCGGTGGCATGCCCTACCAGATGCAGATCGCCCGATTGCAAAATGCCGACCTCGTCGTCGCGACGCCTGGCCGGTTGCTCGATCTGCAGCGGTCGAATCAGATCAAGTTGGAGCAGGTGCAGTTTCTGGTCGTCGACGAGGCCGACCGCATGCTCGACCTCGGTTTCGCCGATGATCTGGCCGAGATCAACCAGCTGACGATCGAGCGCAAGCAAACGATGATGTTCAGCGCGACGCTGGCGCCGCGTATCCAGCAACTGGCCACACGCGTGATGCGGGAGCCGCAGCGGATGCAGATCGACTCACCGCAGGAAAAACACCAGAATATCAAGCAGGTGCTGTTCTGGGCCGACAACGCGTTTCACAAGCGCAAGTTGCTCGACCACTGGTTGCGTGACACGACGATCAATCAGGCCATCGTGTTTGCCAGCACACAGATCGAATGTGACGGCCTGGCCAACGACCTGCAGCAGGCCGGCTTCAGCGCCGTCGCCTTGCACGGCGCCTTGAACCAGGGCATCCGCAACCGGCGCTTGATGGCGCTGCGCGAGGGGCATGTGCAGATCCTGGTGGCCACCGACGTGGCAGCCCGTGGTCTCGACGTGCCCACTGTCACCCACGTGTTCAATTTCGGATTGCCGATGAAGGCCGAGGACTACACCCACCGTATCGGACGCACGGGCCGTGCCGGACGCGACGGCCTGGCCGTCACGATGGCCGAGTTCCGCGACCGTCGCAAGATCTTCGACATCGAGGCCTACACCCGCCAGCCGTTCAAGGCCGAGTCCATTCCGGGGCTGGAGCCGCAGCAGCGCATGCCGGAGTCTTCGCGCCCGCGTGCCAACTTCGGTGGCCGCGACAGCCGTGGCGGATTCAACGCGCCATCGCGCGACCGCAAATTCGGTGCTCCGGCGCGCGGCCGTGACGTTGGCGAATTTGCACCGCGCAACGACTTTGCACGCCGCAACGAGAGCGCGCCGCGCAGCGAACATGCACCGCGCAACGACAGTGCGCCACGCGGCGACTTTGCACCGCGCAAGCCTGCTTTCGGCAAGTCGGCACCGCAACGTCCGTCTTTCGGCCCATCCGGCAACAACGCCGGTGGCGCAGGTTTTGGCCCGCGTGACGCCGCACGCCGTCCGGCACGTCCGGCCAGGCCAGTGCGCGGCTGATTCGCAGCGCCAATAGCGGTGACGAGACCCTGCGGGTCGCAAGACCCGCAGGCGCTGTTGCTTTTGTGGTCAAGCGATGCAGCCTGTGCAGCAGGCACCTATCCAGAACGGTTGAGCGGCGCCGGGCCGCTCCCGAGGCGCTCAGCCCCGCAGTCCGGAGGACGCAGGGGGATTTCATTGGGCGGCAACGTCTGGGGCATTCCTCGGGCATTGATGCCTGGCCTGCCAAAGCGCTTACGGATCCTCAGCGCCCGTTGAAGTCGGGCTTGCGCTTGTCGGCAAACGCGAGCGCCGCCCCCTTGTGATCGTCGGTCTCGAAGGTGCGAATCATGTGGACCGCCTCGGCATCGAGCACGTCCGACAAGGACGCGCGCAGCGCCAGGTTCAGGTTGCGTTTCATGTAGCCCAGGGCCACGGTCGGCAAGGCAGCCAGTTCCTGCGCCCATTGCTGCGCGACTTGCGCCAGTTGCGCGGCCGGGGCGACCCGATCGACCAGGCCGATGCGCAGGGCCTCGTCGGCCAGCACGACCCGGCCGGTGAAGTACAACTCGCGGGCCCGGGACGCACCCACCAGATGGCTGATGAAATAACTGCCGCCGAAATCGCCCGACAAGCCCAACTTCGAGAAGGCGGTGGTCATCTTGGCATCTTCCGAGGCCAGGCGCAGGTCGCAGGCCAACGCCAACGCAAGGCCGGCGCCAGCCGCCGGACCCGGCAGCACCGCCAACGTGGGTTTGGGTATTTCATGCAGCAATCGGGACACTTCCGTGCGCAAGCGAAGATCGCTCACCCGCTGATCGAAGCCCGGCGGCGCGACCCCACCTGCCGCGGCCCGGGCGAAGCCCTTGACGTCCCCGCCGGAGCAAAAGGCCGCGCCGGCACCGGTGAGCACCACCAGCCGGATCGACGGGTCGGTGGCGTAACCGGTCAGGGCCGCGTGCATCGCATGGACCATCTCGCGCGTCATCGCGTTGCGCGATGCGGGTCGGTTCATCGTCAACGTGGCGATGCCGCTATCGACGCTGGCGAGCAGATCCTCGGTCATGGGTGTTCCGTGTGTTCGTCGCCAAGCATACCTTGCGTGAACGGGCGCATCTGACCGCTCGGCGACGGCGAACCAGTCGCTGCTCATCACCGGGGTTTCCGTTCGCGATCGCACAGACCTCGGAGCACCGGGGGTGGAAGCTCGGGTCCCGGCCCTGCCCGATTCC
>CAZADK010000051.1:0-13214 GCA_964483855.1 uncultured Rhodoferax sp. | reverse complement strand
CATTTCGTCAGCGCCATGGGCACCACCGGCACGATCACCGGTGTGTCGCGTTTCATGAAGGAGAAGAACCCCAAGGTGCACATCATCGGCGCCCAGCCGGCCGAGGGTTCGCGGATACCGGGCATCCGCAAGTGGCCGCAGGAATACCTGCCCAAGATCTACGACCCGACCGCGGTCGACGAGCTGGTTTACGTGAGCCAGGCCGATGCCGAGGAAATGGCGCGGCGCATGGCGCGGGAGGAGGGCATCTTCGCCGGCATCTCGGCGGCTGGCGCATGCTGGGTCGCCCAGCAGATCAGTGCACGGGAGAAAAATGCGACCATCGTGTTCATCGTCTGCGATCGGGGCGATCGTTACCTGTCCACCGGCGTGTTTCCGGCATGAGGCATGCTGACACAGCCATACCGGTATTGCCCGCAGTGCACGAGTGAACTCGCGAAGAGACCTAGAATTCTTCTGAACCTGTGTTGGAGACACGATGCAAACTGCCGATATTGAAGTTGATGCCCGCGGCCTGAACTGCCCGCTGCCCATCCTCAAGGCCAAGAAAGCCCTGAGCGGCCTGCAAAGCGGCCAGACGGTCAAGGTCGTGTCCACCGACGCCGGCTCGGTGCGCGACTTCCAGGCCTTTGCCAAGCAGACCGGCAACGAGTTGCTGGAGCAGCAGACTGAAGGCTCGGAGTTCATCCACCTGATGCGCCGGCGCTGAGAACACCGCGGCGCTGCATTCCGGCAGCCCGCGGGTCTCGCGCACGCTCAGCTCAGCCGCACTAGCTGTTCGCGCAGCTTGGCCAGCGTGGCCTCGAAGTTGGCCACCCGCTGGCGCTCTTGCGCGATCACCGCCGCCGGCGCCTTGGCCACGAAGGCCTGGTTCGACAACTTGCCCTGGGCCTTGGCGATCTCACCCTCCAGTCGGGTGGCCTCCTTGCCCAGACGCGCTTTCTCGGCGGCCACGTCGACCTCCATGTACAGGCACGCGCGCGCTGCGCCGACCACGGCGACTGGCGCGGCCTTGGCAGCCGCAGCCCAGGCCGCTTCGTCCTCGAATACGCGTACTTCATGGAGCTTGGCCAGCGCCTGCAACACCGGCGCTGACGTGCGCTGAAATTGCGCCTCGGCGGCGTCGCCGGCCAGCACGAACAGCGGCAGCCGGGTGGCCGGTGATACGCCCATCTCGCCGCGCAGGTTGCGGCAGGCGTCGACCAGCGATTTGAGCCTGGCCACGTAGGCCATGGCAGCCGGGTCGATCCGCTCGGGTTGGCTGACCGGATACGCCGCAATGCTGACCGAGACACCGGCGCGTCCGGCCACTGGCGCCACCTTCTGCCACAGCTCCTCGGTGATGAACGGGATCACCGGATGCGCCAGCCGCAGGATGGTCTCCAGCACCCGGATCAGCGTGCGCCGGGTGGCGCGTCTGGCGGCGTCGTTGCCGGTGTTGATCTGCACTTTTGCGATTTCCAGGTACCAATCGCAGAACTCGTCCCAGACGAACTGGTAGATGCTGTTGGCGACGTTGTCGAGCCGGTATTCCTCGAAGCCCTTGGCCACGTCGGCCTCGACCTGCTGCAGCACCGAGGTGATCCAGCGGTCGGCCTGGCTGAATTCCAGGTAGGCCGCATGAGCACCACCCGGCGCGCATTCGGCTGCGGCGTGCTCCTTCAGGCCGCAGTCCTGACCTTCGCAGTTCATCAGCACGAAGCGGGTCGCGTTCCATAGCTTGTTGCAGAAATTGCGATAACCCTCGCAGCGCTTGGTGTCGAAGTTGATGTTGCGTCCCAGCGTGGCCAGCGCCGCAAAGGTGAAACGCAGCGCGTCGGCGCCAAAGGCTGGAATGCCATCCGGGAATTCCTTTTGCGTGTTCTTGCGCACCGTCGGTGCGGTTTCCGGCTTGCGCAGCCCTTCTGAGCGTTTGGCCAGCAGCGGCTCGAGCATGATGCCGTCGATCAGGTCCACCGGGTCGAGCACGTTGCCCTCCGATTTGCTCATCTTCTGTCCATGCGAGTCGCGCACCAGGCCGTGGATGTAGACGTCGCGAAACGGCACCCGGCCGGTGAAGTGGGTCGTCATCATGATCATCCGGGCGACCCAGAAGAAGATGATGTCGTAACCGGTCACCAGCACGGAGGAGGGCAGGTAGAGGTCGTAGTCGGATGGCTGCCCGGCGGGCGTGCCGGATGCGCCGGGCGCGCCTTCGGCCGCCGCCGGCCAGCCCATGGTCGAGAACGGCACCAGGGCCGACGAGTACCAGGTATCGAGCACGTCTGGATCGCGCCGGAGCCTTGCGCAGCCATGCAAGCGATCTGAAATCACCTTTGCGGTCGCCTCTGCCGTGCCCTTAGCGTACTGTGCGGCAATCCACTTTTGGTGTGCTTCTTCTTCGTTCCGAGCGACAAATATGTTGCCTTCTTCGTCATACCAGGCCGGGATCTGGTGGCCCCACCACAACTGGCGGCTGATGCACCAGTCCTGGATGTTGTTCATCCACTGGTTGTAGGTGTTGACCCAGTTCTCGGGCACGAAACGCACCGAGCCGCTGTCAACTGCGTCGATCGCCTTTTGCGCAATGGATTTGCCGGTCGGGTCGTGCGGGCTGACCCTGGACATGGCGACGAACCACTGGTCGGTCAGCATCGGCTCCACGACCTGGCCGGTGCGTGCACAACGCGGCACCATCAGCCGGTGCTTTTTTGTTTCGACCAGCAGGCCCAGGGCGTCAAGGTCCGCCACCACCTTCTTGCGGCCGACGAACCGGTCCAGGCCGCGATAGGGCTCGGGCGCCTCGTCATTGAGCGTGGCGTCCAGGGTCAACACGCAGATCATCGGCAATTGGTGGCGCTGGCCCACGGCGTAGTCGTTCACGTCATGCGCAGGCGTGACCTTGACCACGCCGGTGCCGAAGGCCGGGTCTACATAGTCGTCGGCGATCACCGGGATGGTGCGCCCGCACAGCGGCAACTGCACCTGCTTGCCGATCAGGTGGCTGTAACGTGCATCCTCTGGGTGCACCATCACCGCGACGTCGCCCAGCATGGTCTCGGGCCGGGTCGTGGCCACCACGAGGCCGTCCTGTAGCTGGCCGTCGACCGGCTGCGGACCGTCGGCGAACGGGTAGCGGATATGCCACAGGTGGCCGTCTTCCTCCTCGCTTTCCACTTCCAGGTCGCTGACCGCGGTTTTGAGGACCGGATCCCAGTTGACCAGGCGCTTGCCGCGGTAGATCAGGCCCTGTTCGTACAGCCGCACGAAGGTGTCAGTGACGACGGTGGACAGCTTGTCGTCCATCGTGAAATATTCGCGGCTCCAGTCCACGCTGTCGCCCATGCGGCGCATCTGCGTCGTGATCGTGTTGCCGGACTTCTCTTTCCACTCCCAAACGCGCGCGACGAAATTCTTGCGCGCCTCGGCCGGCGTAGGGCCCATGTCGTGGCGGCTGACGCCTTTGTCGCGCAACTGGCGCTCCACGACGATCTGGGTCGCGATGCCGGCATGGTCGGTGCCGGGCACCCAGACTGTATTGTGGCCGCGCATCCGGTGGTACCGGGTGAGCGCATCCATGATGGTCTGGTTGAACGCATGGCCCATGTGCAGTGTGCCGGTCACGTTGGGCGGGGGCAGCTGGATGGCAAACGAGCCGGCCGCCGCATCCGGTTTGCCGGTGCCACGTGCGCCGGCCTGCCCATAACCGCGGCGTTCCCACTCGGGGGCCCAGTGGGCCTCCAGCGCGGCGGGTTCGAATGATTTGGACAGGCTTTCGAGCCCGGGCTGTTGCAGAACGTCGGTCATGGTGTGGCGATGTGGTCAAAGCCTCGCGCGCGGGTCGCGTCGGCTGGTATGCGGTATCCCGGTGGCTTGCGCACCCGAACGTGGGCCCGGGAAGAGCCGATTTTAGGCGACGCGCTAGCGCCGGCGCTTCGGCGTCAGCTGGCCGCCCTGGCGCCTGGCAACTGGGCGGCCGCAAGGCATTCCTGCAACACCTGGGCGTCGCCGATCTGGTTGGCCAGCAGCAGGATCAGACGGGCATTGAGCAGCTCCGACTGCTCCGGGTCCAGGCCATGGTGGGCGTTCAGCAACTGCTCGTAAAAGGCATCTGCGTCATGGAGATTCAGGCTGGTTTTCATGGTGGGCCGTGCCGATATGGGGTTTCAGGCAATGACCAGCGCGTGTTTGATCGCCGCCACCAGCGCGCCATCGACCGCCTCGCCGGTGGCGGCCAGGTAGGCGTCGGGGCGCACCAGCGCCCAGGCATGGCCGAACACATGGCAGGCCCCTTGCAGGTGCCCCTGCGGGTCACGTACCGTCTCGCGCGACTGGGTGCGGGTGTCGGGCCCGAGCACCTGCACGCAGCGCACCGGCGCCTGGTGGCTCAGGTTGGCCAGGCGTTGGCGCGCCTGCAACGACTGGTCGCCGAAGACCAGCAGCAGCAGGTTGCCGTCGGCCCATTGCAGCAGGTCGTTGACACAGCCCGGGCTGCCGTCCTGCCAGCGGAAGAACACGTTCTGCACCGACAAGCCGCCGGAGTTCCCGCACACACCGGACTGGCTGTAGGGGTTGGCTACCGCCATGCGCCCGGTGTTGACCAACTGGCGCGCAAACGGATACTGGCGCGCCAGGCTGATGACCGCATCGCGGAACCGGCGCTCCATGCCGTCGGCCGGCCGCAGAAAACGCGCGGTACGGTTGGTGACCTGCACGTTTTGCTGCGCTGCCTCCAGCCGTTCCTGGTTGTAGCTCGCCAGCAGCCCTGGGCCAGCGCGCCCGCGCATTACCGCGCCCAGCTTCCAGGCCAGGTTGTCGGCATCGGCTACCCCGGTGTTGCCGCCGCGCGCGCCAAACGGGCTGACGATCTTGGCGGTGTCGCCCATGAAATAGACGCTGCCGATATGCAGTGCATCCAGGCACTGGCTGCGATAGGCGTACGGCCCGACCCAGACGATCTCGCAATCGACGTCGGCGCCGAACTGGCGCTCCAAGCGCTTGCGCACCTCGGATTCGCTGCTGACCTTGGCCGGGTCGGCGTCGGGTTCCATCTGGTAGTCGATGCGCCAGACGTCGTCGGCCATCAGGTGTTGCCAGACAGCCCGGTTGTCGTTGAACGGCGCCTCGATCCAGGTATGGCGCTCGGTCGGCGGCAGGTTCTTGAAACGCACGTCGGCGATACACCAGCGGTCGTCGCCGCGGCGCGCCTGCACGCTGGCACGACACCATTGGTGAAACGGCGTGTGCGAGCCGCTGGCGTCGATCACATGCTCGGCCTCGATCTGGTAACTCCCGGCCGGGGTGTCCACGGTGAGCGTCGCAAAGCCGTCGTGCTGCGCGAAACCGGTGACGCGCGAGCTCCAGCGCAGATCGACGCCGCCGAGCTCGTAGATGCGTTCAACCAGGTAACCTTCGATATAGAACTGCTGGATGTTGATGAACGGCGGCTGCGCCGATAGCTGGAAGCTGCTTTGCTGGCGCAGGTCGAAGGAGTACACCTCGTCGTGGCCGGCAAAGGTGCGCCCGACGCTCCACTGGACACCCTTGGCCGCGATGCGCTCGTAGATGCCGAGCCGGTGGAAGATCTCCAGCGACTTCTGCGTGTAGCAGATGCCGCGCGATGAGGCACCCTTCACGCCGACCGAGTTGTCCTCGTCCAGCACGATGGCCGCGATGCCCTGGCGTGCGAGCGTGCAGGCCATGGTCAGGCCGGTGATGCCGGCGCCGACGATGACGATCGGGTGGCGCACAACGCTGGCCGCGCCCAGCTCGGGCGGCGCGACAAACGGATATTGCGGCAGGTCGTAGCCGCCCCTGGAAAATTCGTAGCTGTTGGTGAAGGCCGTGTTCCGGTACAGGCGGCCCGGCGGGCTCTTGCTGCTGTCGGTCGTTGCGATCATGCGGCTCCTCACGTCTGTTGCGGTGAAGCGGCCCGCGCAGCCACTTCCGGGCGGTCGTTCTGCTGCGGTTTGAGCGCGCCGCGGGGCTGCCCCTTTTCGCGGTCCTGGCGCCATTGTGCTTTGCGCGCCGTCCACGCGTCCAGCCGTGCCCGGGCATCGTGGCTCTCGCGTTCCATCTGCTCGGCGCTCGCCACGTCAGCCGAGAGTTCGAGCCGCACGCCGTTGGGGTCGAAAAAGTAAATGCTCTTGAACACATGGTGGTCGGTCACGCCGAGAACCTCGACACCGTGGGCCTGCAGGCGCGCGCGCATGGCCTCGAGTTGCTCGACCGAGTCGACCCGGAAGGCCACATGGTTCACCCAGGCCGGCGTATTGGGCGAAGGCAGCGCCGCTTCATCGTCGCCCAGGTCGAAAAACGCAATGAACGAGCCATCCTGCAGCCGGAAGAAAAAATGGGTATAGGGGCAATATTCGCCGGTGCTGGGTACATGGTCGCTCTGGATGATGTGGTAGAGCGGCAGGCCCAAGATGTCTTCGTAGAAATGGCGTGTTTCCTCGGCATCGCGCGCGCGGTAGGCGTAGTGGTGCAGCTGCTGGATCGGGGCGGGTGCTGGAATGGGCGCGGTCGGGTTGAGGGCATGCATGGCGGTCTCCGTTGGAAAGGGGGCGCAAGGGAGCAGGCTGTTGTTGACCTGTCCGCTGCGGAATCACTATATCGGAATGAAGTCCGGCTGCGAATTGCGCCCGATCAAGGTGGCATCGTTCCGATGGCGTCGGGTCACGCAATATCGATTGCCATCATGGCGCAATGCGCGTGACTGCGCATGGGCCATAACCCACAAGGCGCTGCCTCGCGCAGCATGCATGAAGCGGCCATTTGAGAATGGTTATCAAATAGCGCGGTACGATAGCGAGAGTGCATTCTTCGGATTGACTGTGCCAATTGGACCTTGTCACCAACCGCGGCTACCCTCTACAGTTCTTCGGGCATCCGAATGCCTGAAGCAAACGTGTTCAACCCCCCATCCACAAGGAGATTTCCATGGCAGCACTCAAAGGCTCCAAGACGGAAGAAAACCTGAAGGCCGCCTTCGCGGGCGAATCGCAGGCCAATCGCCGTTATCTGTATTTCGCGAACAAGGCCGACATCGAAGGCCAGAACGACGTAGCGGCGCTGTTCCGCTCCACGGCCGAAGGCGAAACCGGCCACGCCCATGGTCACCTCGAGTGGCTTGAGCAGTGCGGTGACCCGGCCACCGGATTGCCGATCGGCCCGACCCGTGACAACCTCAAGGCCGCGGTGGCCGGCGAGACCCACGAATACACCGACATGTACCCCGGCATGGCCAAGACGGCCCGTGACGAAGGCCACGACGAGATCGCCGACTGGTTCGAGACCCTGGCCAAGGCGGAGCGCAGCCATGCGAACCGTTATGTCAAGGCCCTGAACGAATTGGTGGATTGATATCGAGCGGCACGACGCGGCGCAAGCCGGGTCGTGCCCCGTGCCAGCCACCGGTGGTGGCTGGTTGACGCAAGCGGTCGTCGACCGCTTGCGTCAAGCCTGAACAAGAACAAGCGGCGAGGACACGATGGCAAAAGAAGGCAACCTGGAAGCCCCGACCCGGCACCCGATCGACTGGAAGGGCGGCGAATACTACAACGAAGAGTCCACGTTCAAGGAACTCGAACGCATCTTCGACATTTGCCACGGTTGTCGGCGCTGCGTCAGCTTGTGCGGCTCGTTCCCGACGCTATTCGACCTGGTCGACGAGAGCACGACGATGGAGGTCGACGGCGTCGACAAGAAGGACTACTGGAAGGTCATCGACCAGTGTTACCTGTGCGACCTGTGCTACATGACCAAGTGCCCCTACGTGCCACCGCACGAGTGGAACGTCGACTTCCCGCACACCATGCTGCGTGCCAAGGCGATCAAGTTCAAGAAGGGTGAAGTCGGCTTTGGCGAGCAGTTGCTGGCCTCGACCGACACACACGGGAGCCTGGCGGGTATCCCGATCGTGGTGCAGGCCGTCAACGCCGTGAACCACACCAAGCCGGCGCGCGCACTGATGGAAAAGGCGTTGGGTGTGCACAAGGATGCGTGGTTGCCGGATCTGGCGACCAGGAAGTTTCGCTCGGCCGCGCCCAAGGGCAAGGAATACCCGGTGGTTGACGGCGCGAATACACCAGGTAAGGTTGCGATCTACGCCACCTGTTACGTGAACTACAACGAGCCGGGTATCGGGTTGGACCTGCTCAAGCTGCTCGACCACAATGCGGTGCCGTACGTGCTGGTCGAGAAGGAGAAATGCTGTGGCATGCCCAAGCTCGAACTCGGCGACCTGGACTCGGTCAACGACAACAAGGAAGCCAACATTCCAGTGCTGGCGAAATACGCGCGTGACGGTTTTGCCATCCTCAGTGCCGTGCCCAGCTGCACCCTGATGTTCAAGCAGGAGCTGCCGCTGATGTATCCGGACGAGGTGGAGGTGAAGCTGGTACAGGACGCGATGTGGGATCCGTTCGAGTACTTCATGGCGCGCAAGCGTGACGGCCTGCTCAAGACCGAGTTCCCCCACGCGCTGGGCAAGATCAGCTACCAGATCCCGTGCCACGGCCGGGTACAGAACATCGGCAAGAAGACCGAGGAAATGCTCAAGATGGTGCCTGGCACCAGCGTGCATACCCATGAGCGTTGCTCGGGTCATGCCGGCACCTTCGGCGTGAAGAAGGCCACCCACCCGATGGCGATGAAGATCGGCAAGCCCTTGTTCAAGGCCATGGCCAACCACAAGGATGGCGGTCCCCCGGACGTGATCAGCTCCGATTGCCCGCTCGGTGGTCACCATATCGCCCAGGGCTTCGAGGTCAACCAGCTCGGCGCGGTGCCTCAGAAGCACCCGCTGACGCTGGTGCGCGAAGCCTATGGGTTGAAATAAATGCAACATCGACACAGGAGAGCCACGCCATGCAACTGACCGGACATATCACCCCCGAGAACCTGATGAGCCTGGAGGCTTACAGCAAATATCGCAAGGCGCACAAGAGCGAAGTGCTTGCGCACCGCAAGTTGCGCGCCGTGGCGCTGGCCGACCATGTCACGCTGCAGTTCGAGAGCGAGATGACCATCCGCTACCAGATCCAGGAGATGCTGCGCATCGAGAAGATATTCGAGGAGGACGGCATCGTGCAGGAGATCGAGGCCTACGCGCCGCTGGTTCCGGACGGCCGCAACTGGAAGGCGACGATGCTGATCGAGTACCCCGATGTCAACGAGCGCAAGCGCGAACTCGCGCGGCTGATCGGCGTCGAGGACCGTATGTTCGTCGAGGTCGAGGGCATGGCGCGGGTGTACGCGATCGCCGACGAGGACCTGGATCGCGAGAACGACGAAAAAACCTCGGCCGTGCATTTCGTGCGTTTCGAACTGACGCCGGCCATGTGCGCAGCGGTCAAGGCCGGCGCGAGCGTCAAGCTTGGCTGCGACCACACCCACTATCCGGCGCACATGGCCATAGCGCCGGAGACGCTGGCGTCGCTGGCGGGTGATCTGAAGTAGGCCGGTCGATTACAACCGTTGGCGTCGGTGACGGGATGCCGCCAAGCCTGAACATCGGTGTCGTCGGCCTGGGTGTCATGGGCCATCGCATGCTGGAGCGACTGCAGTCGCATCCGCGCCTGAAGGCGACGGTGGTCTGGGACACCAACCCCGATTCCTGCGCACGGGTGTTGCAATTGCATCCGCAACTGCGTTCCACTGCCACCGCCGAGCAGTTGGTCGCCACCCCGGGCCTGCATGGCCTTTACCTCGCCACACCGCCGGCCGCCCACATGCGACTGAGCGCGCTGGCGTTCGACGCGGGGCTGGCGGTGTTGTGCGAGAAGCCGCTGACCATCGACTTCGATGCGGCACGGCGTCTGGTGCGCCGTATCGCGGATGAGAAACTGCGCGCCGCGGTCAACTTCTCTTTGGCATCGTCCCACGGCCTGGACTGCCTGCAGCACAACTTCGGAGCGGCGTCGTCCCAGCCCATGGGCGCGTTGCGCGAGGTCCGGATCGACCTGGGCTTCTCTGGCTGGCCGCGGCCGTGGCAGATGGCCGCAGGACCCTGGTTGTCGGAACGCGCCGAGGGCGGCTTCACCCGCGAGGTGCTGTCGCATTTCATCTTCGTATTGCAGCGGGTCCTGGGCCCGGCTGCGGTGTGGAGCAGCAAACCCACCTATCCGCCGGATGGTCATGGTGCCGAAACAGCACTGGAGGCGGAGTTGCGCGTGGATGCGGTGCCAGTCTGGGTTACCGGCCGGGTCGATGCGGCCATCGCGGTGGCGGATCGCAACCGCATGGTGTGGCGCGCGCAGCGGGGTGTGCTTACGGTGCGCGACTGGTATGGCGTCACGGGGCAGCGCAACGGCGGTACGGAAGAGGCGCTGGGCGAGCCTGATGTGTTGCGTGCCCGAGCCCAAGCCGATCAGCTGGACCAATGGGCGGCGATGATCGAGGGTCGCAGCCACCTGTTGCCTGGATTCGACGAGGCGCTGGTGGTGCAACAGACCATCGAGTCCCTGCTGCGGCTGGGCTGAAACACTGCGTTGCGATGCGGGGGTTCTGGAAGCCCGCGCTGCGTGCCCGGATGCGGCGGAGATAATCGGCGGCGAAAGGTGCTTCTTCCGCCATGCTGTTCCTGCTCTCGCCAGCCAAGTCGCTGGACTATGCATCCCCTTTGCCCGAAGTTCCCCACAGCGAGCCGCTGTTCGTCTCCGAATCCGTGCGGCTGATCCGCGAGCTGCGCAAATACAAGCCGCAGCAGATCCGCGCACTGATGGATCTGAGCGATGACCTGGCGCAGCTGAATGTGGCCCGTTACAAGGCCTGGCGCCGCGTGGTGCCGCCGCAGACCTCGCGCCAGGCCGTGCTGGCGTTTGACGGCGATGTGTATGGCGGCCTGCAGGCGCGCAACTTGTCGCCGGACGACCTCGCCTGGGCTCAGCAGCATGTGGCCATTCTCAGTGGCCTGTATGGCGTGTTGCGTCCGCTGGACCGGATGCAACCGTACCGGCTGGAGATGAAGACCCGGCTGGCCAACGAGCGCGGCGACAACCTGTACCAGTTCTGGGGCCGGCGCATCGCGCAGTACCTGAACCAGTGCCAGGCGGGTGAAGAGGTGCCAGTGGTGGTCAACCTGGCATCGCAGGAGTATTTCAAGGCGGTGGACCGCAAGTCGCTGAGGGCCCGCATCGTCGAATGCGTGTTCGAGGAGACCCGCAACGGTAAACACCAGATCATCAGTTTCCTGGCCAAACGCGCGCGCGGCCTGATGGCGCGCCATGCGGTGCGACTGCGCGCCACCGCGGTGGCGCAGCTCGAGGGTTTTGACGCCGAGGGATATGCGCTGGCGCGCGATGTCTCGACGCCCGATCGGCTGGTATTTCGGCGCAATGCCCCCAACTGACCAGCCATGGCCGGCTGCGTTTGCGGGGTGGGCAGCGAGAAACACGGATACAAAAGGACAGGATCGGCATGAAGCTCAAAGCCAATGGAATCGACATCGAGGTGGAGGACACCGGCCCCGGGCCGATCGGGTCCGAGCGGCCTGTCGTGCTGCTGATCATGGGCCTGGGCATGCAACTCGTGGCCTGGCCGCCGGCGGTGGTGCGATTGCTGGTGGACGCCGGTTACCGGGTGATCCGCTTCGACAACCGCGACATCGGACTGTCGCAGCATTTCGACCAGCTGGGTACGCCCAACCTGATCTGGGCCGGTCTCAAGCAGCGGCTGGGCTGGAGTGTGCAGGCACCGTATACGCTGCACGACATGGCGCTGGATTCGATCGGCGTGCTGGATGCGCTTGGCGTCGGCAAGGCCCACGTGGTGGGCGTGAGCATGGGCGGCATGATCGCGCAACGGGTGGCGCTGGCCGCGCCGCAGCGGGTGCAGAGCCTGACCAGCATCATGAGCTCGAGCGGCGCGCGGGAACTGCCGCAGGCCGACCTGAAAGTGATGCGGGTCTTGTTCAGTCGCCCAGCCAACAGTTCGCGCGAGGCCATCGTGGAACACTATGTGCGTCTGTACCAGGCCATCGGCAGCCCGGCGTATCCGACCGACGAGACCGAGTTGCGCCAGCGTATCGCGATGGGTGTGGAGCGTAGTTACCATCCGGCTGGCACGATACGGCAGATGGTGGCGATTGCCGCCGACACCACACGGGCGCAGGAACTCGCGCGTATCGACAAACCCACGCTGGTGCTGCATGGCGAGGCCGATCCGCTGGTGCCGTTCCCGCATGGTCAAGATACGGCGCGGCGCATTCCGGGTGCGCGGTTCGCCAGTATTGCCGGCATGGGCCACGACCTGGCAGCTGGCGTGGTCGAGCGCTTGCTGCCGCACATGACGCCATTCCTGCTGGCGCACCGCTAACCGCCAACGGAGCCGCAGCGTGTTCACACCCGAACGGTCGCAACTGGGCAAGGCCAGCACCTACCCGGACCAGTACGACGCTGGCCTGCTGTATCCGATCGCCCGTGCGCCCAACCGCGCCGAGATCGGCGTCGGCGCCACGTTGCCGTTCCTCGGTGCCGACCTGTGGACCGCGTTCGAGCTGGGCTGGCTCAACAAGCGCGGCAAGCCGCAGGTGGCGCTGGGCCATTTCACGGTGCCGTGCGAGACGCCCAACATCGTCGAGAGCAAGTCGTTCAAGCTCTACCTGGGCAGCTTCAACAACACCCGCTTCTCCGATGTGGATGTGGTGCAGGCGCGTTTGCGCGCCGACCTCAACGAGGCCTTGTGGCGCGGCGCGCCAGCGGTGGGCGCTGGCGTGGGTGTGAAGATCCTCTCCCCTGAACTGTTCGACCGGGAGCCGGTGCAGGAACTCGACGGGCTGAACCTCGATCGGCTGGATGTGGAGTGCGAGCAATACACGCCGGCGCCCGAATTGCTCAAGGCTGATTTCGAGTTCCAGCCGGTGACCGAGACCTTGAGCAGCCGGCTGCTCAAGAGCAACTGCCTGGTGACCGGCCAGCCCGACTGGGGCAGCGTGCAGATCAGCTACAGCGGGCCGCAGATCGACCAGGCAGGATTGCTGCGGTATCTGGTGAGCTTTCGCAACCACAACGAGTTCCACGAGCAGTGTGTGGAGCGCATCTATATGGATATCTGGCGCCGCTGCAAGCCAGCTAAGTTGTCGGTGTATGCGCGATACACGCGCCGCGGCGGGCTGGACATCAACCCGTTTCGCACCAGCGCGCCACAGGCGCTGCCACGCAACGTGCGCACCGCGCGGCAGTAGTCTGCGCACGGCAGCAAGACACACGGCGCACGCCGCACGCCGTATCCGG